>CANTHI010000190.1 GCA_947653505.1 uncultured Eubacterium sp. | reverse complement strand
AAACGCTAAAAAAAGCTGAAGCCTCAGAAAACTCCATTTCTGAGGCTTCACTACCAATATCGGTCAGCAGTCCCGCAACATTCCGGTAAGGCATGCTATAGCGCTGTGCCAGATACCGCATCGATGCTGATAATTCACCGTCCGGACCGCCGAACTGGGTCAGGATGACCTGCGCGATTTTCGGATTCGGTGTCGTGATATTTACCGGATATTCAAGTCTTTTTTCATAATTCCACATTTAGCAATATCCTCCTTCCCAAGGCCACGGCTGGTCTGCCCATTGCCAGTGGTCGTCAGTGCTGATACAGTCCATGTTCAGCGGCCCGAACTGGGATGCATAGTTTGCAAGGGCCTGCCGGCGCATCTGGCTGTATTTTTGGAAAAATTCCAGTGCCTGCGGGTCGTCCGGATGGGTGTCGAGATAAAGTGCCATATCATAGGCCATGAAGCTGACCTTGTTGATCCAGGATAACAATTCCTGTCTGTGTCCTGCCTGATTCATGCTCTTCTCACACTCCTTCCAAGAAATGGTTTGTCAAGCTCCGGGAATATTGTGCCGGTGCAAAAAGCCTGTTCCGGCTCATAAGAGCTGGTAAATTGCTGCCAGGGTACGGTGGCCATTGCCAGAAAACAGGTACAGTCTACAGCGTTGGAATATCCACCGGACTGCATCGGATACGGCATGGCGTTACGGTTGTTAGACGGATAGCAGTTACACATTGGAAAACTCCTGTTTTGTTTTAGTATAAAATATGCATAATCAGGGAGGGTGGTGCATAGGTTAGAATAAAGTTTTGCTAAAATTAAGTTTTTTTTTTAGTACAAGACCAGAAAAAGTGCGGAAAATGTAGATTTTATTCTGAATTTATATTATAATGTTGCACAGTGGTGAAAGACGGCCAGTCTGTTTTTGAAACGTATTGTTAAAAAAATAACAAAATTCCGGTGGGAGGAGATACGCTTTTTCAGAATACAGCTGGCATAAAAAATATATTAACGGGGGAAATCGTATGTATAATGATGAGAATGTAATCAAAATCAAGCATGATGTCCTGTATGAAGTAGCAAAGCTGGCGTTTGACGGTACGCTTGAGGAAAAACGGGATGAGATTCCGGAAAAGCTGATACCGGGTCCGCAGCCGCAGTTCCGCTGCTGTATTTATAAGGAACGGGAGATTATCCGTCAGAGAGTCCGTCTGGCTGAGGGCAAAAATTTAAGAGGGCAGGAGGACAATGTGATTCAGGTTATCGGCTCCGCGTGTGAAGGCTGTCCGATTTCCAGCTATACAGTTACGGACAACTGTCAGAACTGTCTGGGTAAGGCCTGCATGAACGCATGTAAATTTGGCGCGATTACGATGGGACGGGACCGCTCTTATATTGATCCGTCGAAATGTAAGGAGTGCGGCCAGTGTGCAAAGGCATGTCCGTACAACGCAATTGTTGGCGTGAAGCGTCCGTGTAAGGTGGCATGTCCGGTAGATGCCATTACATATGATGAATACAACGTTTCTGTCATTGACAAGGAAAAATGTATCCGCTGCGGACAGTGTATCCACAATTGCCCGTTTGGCGCCATTGGTTCCCAGACGTTTATCATCGATGTGATTGAAGCGATCAAATCCGGCAAAAGAGTCTATGCAATGGTTGCTCCGGCTACAGAAGGCCAGTTTGGCGTGGATATTACGATGCAGAGCTGGAAAAACGCGCTGAAAAAATTAGGGTTCGAAGATACGGTTGAAGTCGGACTTGGCGGTGATATGACAGCGGCAAGCGAAGCGGACGAATGGGCAGAGGCATATAAAGAAGGCAAAAAGATGACGACATCCTGCTGTCCGGCGTTTGTAAATATGGTTTACAGACATTATCCGGAGCTGAAGGATCATGTATCTACGACAGTATCTCCGATGTGCGGTGTTTCCCGTATGATTAAAGCAAAGGATCCGGAGGCGTATACCGTATTTATCGGACCATGTATTGCGAAAAAATCTGAGGTAAAAGATCAGAAAATCGAGGGCAATGCGGACGCGGTGCTGACTTACAGTGAGATCCGTACGATTATGAGGGTAAAAGACATTACGCTGGAACCGGCAGATAACGAATATCAGGAATCCAGTATTTTTGGCAAACGGTTCGGCAATTCCGGCGGCGTAACCGAAGCTGTACTCCAGTGCCTGAAAGAGACAGATCAGGAAATGGATGCCAAAGTATGCAGGGCAAACGGTGCAGCTGAATGTAAGAAAGCGTTGCTTTTGATGAAGGTCGGTAAACTGCCGGAAGACTTTATTGAAGGTATGGCATGTAACGGTGGCTGTGTCGGCGGACCGAGCGCATTTCAGGATCAGATCAGGTCCAAAAAGAACCGGGATGCACTGCTTTCACAGGCTGATGACCGCGGCGTTCATGGAAATCTTGGGAATTATAATATGGATCAGTTCTCGATGCACCGTAAATAGGTGTCTGAGCGGATATCGTACATTCATACGGTACTCTGCTGATATCGTCTGTTCTGCCGGATGGGGCAGGGCAGACGATGTATAAAAATCAGATCGCAACGCTGGTTTCCGGCCGGATGGAGTATTTGTACTTAACGATATACGATTGAAAAATGAAAGGTATCCGCATATGAATTTTAATGCATCCCAGATCAAAGCTATTACGCATACAACCGGTCCCTGTCTTGTTCTGGCCGGTCCCGGTAGTGGTAAGACGGCGGTGATTACGAAACGCACAGAATATCTGATTACAAAGTGTCAGGTGCCGCCGCAGCATATACTGGTCGTTACTTTTACAAAAGCAGCCGCCGGCGAGATGCGTACCCGTTTTACACAGATGACGTCTGAAAAATACCGTGGTGTCAGCTTTGGCACCTTCCATGCAGTCTTCTTTACAATTCTGAAACATGCTTATCATTATACCGCTTCCAATATTGCCCGTGAAGAAATCAGATACCAGTTTATGCGTGAGATCATCGCACGAAACCAGATTGCGTGTGAGGACGAGTCTGAATTTGCCAGTAATATGCTCAGTGAGATCAGCGTATTAAAAAACAGTGGTGTTGCGATGCACAATTATTATCCGATACATTGCGGCAAAGAGGTGTTCCGGACGGTCTGTACGGAATACAGCCGGTATATGCAGGAGAACAGACTGATTGATTTTGACGATATTTTAGTCTATACGAAAGAGCTGCTGGAACAGCGGGCAGACGTCCGTGCGGCGTGGCAGCAGAAATTTACCTATATTATGGTGGATGAATTTCAGGATATTAACGAACTGCAGTATCAGACGATCCGTCTGCTGTGCGGGGCAGCGGCAAATTTGTTTGTAGTCGGTGACGATGATCAGTCGATTTACCGTTTTCGTGGATCAAAACCGGAGCTGATGTTAAATTTTCCAAAGGATTTTCCCAATACGCAGGTCATTTCCCTTTCTATCAATTACCGCTGTCCCAAAGAGGTGGTTCGAAGAGCGGGAAAGCTGATCAGTCACAACAAACAACGGTTTGACAAGCAGATCCGGAGTGCAGGAGCAGATGGCAGTGCTTTTTGCGTCTCAGAGTTTGGAACGGTACAGGAAGAAAATCAGGCGATTGTAAAGATGATCCGGGAGCGGGTCAGCCAGGGAGCCCGTTATGACCAGATTGCGATATTATACCGCACCAATACACAGCCCGGGCCACTGATCGCAAAGCTGATGGAATATAATCTGCCATTCCGGACAAAAGAACGGATACCAAATCTGTATGAACACTGGATTGCACAGGATCTGAAGGCATATTTTCGTCTGGCGCTCGGAAGCAGGGATCGCAGCGATTTTCTGCGGATTATGAACCGTCCGAAACGCTATATCAGCAGGGAAAGCCTTTCGACGCCGGAATTATCGTTTGAAGCATGGCAGGAATTTTATCAGGAACAGCCGTGGATCGCGCAAAGGATCGAACAGCTGGAGTATGATCTGCGGGTGCTTGCAAGAATCACGCCTTTTGCAGCAGTTAACTATATCCGAAAGGCGATCGGATACGACACCTATCTGGCAGATTACGCACAAAACCGCCAGATTCCGGTAAATGAACTATTTGAGACGCTGGAAGAGCTGGCGGAAAGTACAAAGGATTACCGGCATTTGGAAGAATGGATGCAGTTTACACAGGATTATGCAGAAAAATTAAAACGAAAGCAGCAGGAACAGCCGGACACAGACAGTATTTCCGTCTTAACGCTCCATGCTGCCAAAGGACTGGAATATGAGATTGTGCTTATACCGGATGTTAATGAGGGATTGATTCCTTATAAAAAAGCGGTGCTGGAAGCTGAGCGGGAGGAGGAGCGCCGGATGCTGTATGTCGGGATGACACGCGCGAAAAAGGAGCTTTTCCTGTCTTATGTGAAGACGATACGGAATAAAAAGGCGGAACCTTCCTGTTTTCTGGCGGAGATTTAACGGATAATGGCTATGCGGACGCCTTCTATCCTTTCTGCACCCGCAATAAATATGAGGAAATTTAAGAAAAAGATATACAAACGCGGAACCTTAATGCTATAATAGAAAACAGAGTAAGAACAGAACACACACGACAAAGGATACAGCAGGTACAGGATTCGGTTCCAGTTTACAGGCAGACAGGAGAAGGCGGAAAAGATATGGAATATACAATCATTGAAGGAAATTATGCAAAAATAGGTGTATCCAAAATGGCAGATACCGTATGTTTTACATTTGAAGGCGAAAAAGAGCAGAAATGCGCAATTTTACTTTACACTGCAAATGATCGTGAAATACGAATACCGGTTCCGGATGAATACTGCATCGGAGCGCTCCGGTCCGTGGGTATCCGCGGATTGAAATGGAAAAAGATGAATTACAGCTATGAGATCAATGGAAAGGTGCTGTTCGACCAGCATGCCCGCAAAGTGATCGGCAGGGAGAAATGGGCAGATGCCGGACGCCTGGACGGACACCACCCGGTACGGGCAGGGTTTGACTTTGCGGAATTTGACTGGTGCGGCGACCGGTTTCCGGAGATCCCGAGAGAGCAGATGGTCATGTATAAGCTGAATGTCCGTGGTTTTACGATGGATGCAGGGATTTTGGGGAAGAAAAAGGGCACTTTTGCCGGAGTGATGGAAAAGATACCTTATTTAAAGGAGCTTGGTGTCACATCTTTGGAGTTTATGCCAGTTTATGAGTTTGAAGAACTGATTGCGGAAAAAAGTAACAGGCAGAATACTGAAGGATGGAGTGAAAACGCGAAAGAGGGGGTTTTGCTGGAAGAACATCAGGCGCCATCTTATAAAATCAACTGCTGGGGATATGTGCCGGGGGATTATTATGCGCCGAAGGCATCTTATGCGGCATCGCAGGAGCCTTCTTTAGAGCTGAAAACGCTGATACGGGAGCTGCATAAAAACCAGATGGAATGCATTCTGGAGATGTATTTTGATGAAACAATGAATCAGAATATTGCGGTAGAGATTCTGCGTTACTGGGTTATGGAGTATCATGTAGACGGGTTTCATCTGCTGGGCGCTGCGCTGTCCGTAGATGCAATGGCGCAGGATCTGATTCTGCGCAGAACCAAGCTGTTTGCGGAAGGATTTAGCAGACGGCTGTTTAAAGAAGAGACATCCTATCCGCATTTATTTGTGTACAACGAGGATTTTTTGTATGCATCCAGAAAGATGCTGAGCAGAAATCATGGGTGTATGTCAGAACTGCTTGACCAGATCAGAAGGCAGAATGCGATTTTCGGTTTTGTAAACTTTATCGCCGGAAACAATGGATACACACTTGCGGATTTATTCAGTTATGTACAAAAGCATAACGAGGAAAATGGCGAGGACAATCAGGACGGTCTTTTGTGGAATTTCAGCAGCAACGGCGGGGTAGAAGGCGTGACACGCAAGCGCAGCATTCTGGAATACCGCAGAAAGCAGATGCGCAATGCGATTGTGCTGGTGATGATCGGGCAGGGTGTGCCGCTTCTGATGTCGGGCGATGAGTTTGGCAATTCCCAGCAGGGTAATAATAACTGCTACTGTCAGGATAATAAAACCGGATGGGTGAACTGGGGCAGTCTCAGACGCTGTGAGCCGTTTGCGCAGTTTGTACGCCAGATGATCGCGTTTCGCAGACAGCATCCGGTTTTAAGCAGCGGTAAACCAATGCAGATGTGCGATTATGAGTCAAAAGGATATCCGGATCTTTCGTATCATGGGGAAAATGCGTGGATGCTTTCCAGTGTATATCCGGATGCGGTCGGGATATTATATTATGGAGCCTATGCGGTACGGCCGGACGGTACACACGACGATTTTATTTATATCGGGCTGAATTTTTATATGGAGCCGCAATGTCTGGCGCTTCCAAAGCTGCCGCACAAAATGAAGTGGTATCTGGCTGTCAGCACGGCCGATAAGGATACCCCGTTTTGCGAGCCGCCGCAGCTGCTGGAGAAAAAACATCAGATCGAAATACCACCGCAGGCGGTTGTCATTTTAACCGGCAGATAGTATTTGAGAAAAGCCAGTAATCAGGAGTATTTGAAGAATGAAAATTATACACAATGCACTGTGTCATATGAAAACAATCAATCACCATAAAAAACTTGTCATGGACGCCTGCTTCCGGCTCGGCCTGTACCGGCAGGGGCTGTGCCATGACCTGTCCAAATACACATGGCCGGAGCTGCGTATCGGGCTCCGTTATTACAAGGATGACCAGAGCCCGCACAATGGTGAGCGGGAAAAATATGGTTATTCGACAGCATGGCTGCATCATAAAGGACGCAATAAGCACCATGCAGAATACTGGATTGATTATACGGCAGATCCGGATCCTGCGGACAGACATGTTACCGGTATGAAAATGCCGGTAAAGTATCTGATCGAAATGTTTGTAGACCGTGTCAGCGCTTCCAAAAATTACCGGAAAGAAAAATACAGGGACCAGGATCCGCTGGAGTATTACGAAAAGCGCAAACACTACATGGTCGTACATGAAGATACAAGAAAGCAGCTGGAGATCCTGCTGCATATGCTGGCGGAAAAAGGTGAGGAAAAAACATTTCAGTATATCCGGCGTCATATTTTAAGAAATAACCATCTGGAAAAATGATCTTATTGACAGG
>CANTHI010000189.1 GCA_947653505.1 uncultured Eubacterium sp. | reverse complement strand
AAAACTAATTTGTATTTTGACTACCTGCTCCATGATAAAAACAAGAAATTTCTGAATGGAGATTACCTGCAAATGATAAAATTACTGCTCTACATGAATGTCATGGGAAGCCTGTTTTTCGTACTGCATATGCTCCTGTTCCCTGCAGAACGGAAACACATGCCGCCGGAATACTGTGTCTTCCTGTGCCGCGTGAACCTTGCATTTTTTATTGTTCCGTTTCCGGTCTGCCTGTTTTACCTTCGCAGATACATTGACGGCTTCATTTCGGCACTGCCCGTTGTCCCGTTTGTTTACAGCGGCAGCCATGTCATTGTCCGTCTGGAACAGAATGTTAATTTTGCAATGCCAAAAATGAACTTCATCCAGATCATTTTCATCATTGTTTGGATTGCAGTCACTGCTTTCCGCTATGCCATGCGCTCATACGACAGGCGCAGGAGCCGCGGGTTCGACAGCTTCCTCCATTTATTCATGGAAGAGGATATGGCAGCCTATCCTGCAGAAATCACCGGCCTTGTGGATGATGCCGTGCGGGAGCTAAAGCTGAAAAGGAAACCACGCATACTCATGAGGAAGGATGTGTTGACTCCGTATGTCGGCGGTGCGTTCCGCTACACGCTGTTTCTTCCGGACCAATGGAATATTCCCCGTCAGGTTTACTACATGGTAATTAAGCACGAACTGGCGCATATCCGCAACAGGGACCTGCTGTTCCAGAGGCTCAGCACGGCAGCGCGTGTGTTCAGCTGGTTTAACCCGTTTCTGGCTCTTATGTGCAGCCGGATGGAAGAGTTTCAGGAAATGGCGGCAGACATGTGCGCCTGTAACGGCGCTTCCGAGGAAGAATGTCTTGCCTATCAGGCCCTGCTGAAAAAACTGTCAGATATTTTCTCCAATCTGCCGCATATGCCGGTAATCGGTCTGGTATTGAAAAGAAAAAAGAAAACTCAAACAGAAGAAAGGATACTTGTCATGAAAAACAGAAATCTTTATAAACGCAAACCCGCAAAGCTTGCTGTGACAGCCCTTATGACGGCTGTGTTATGTACTTTTTCAGCTGTTCCTGCGCTGGCCTATACCCTGCCGTCAACAATAGAAGGCGGAAATTTAACCACAGATGCTATTGATACAATAGAACTTAACGTATTATCGTCAGAAAATGATAATGCACCAGCACCGGATTCTCTGCATCTGTCAGAAGACGAGTTGTTTTTATTCTTAAAAAATTATGATTTTTCGGAAAGCGATTTTGTCTGCATAGATGAAAATGGTTCGGTAACAAACAGTATGATTGAGCCAAGAATTATACCATGCAATCATAACTACCTGGCAGCACTTGCTTCGCACCATACAAAAAATCCGGACGGAAGCTGCATTACAAGATTCTATAACGCAAAGAAATGTTCTAAATGCATGCATATTGTTATCATGGAAGAAACCGGAAATACGACATATTACAAATGCCCTCATTAATTATCCGCATTATGTTTTGGCAAATCTGCCGGAAAAGTGGCCACGGTCATGAAACCGTGGCTGTTTTTTATTAAACGGATCCTGATTTAGATAGTAGGAAGTAGTTTTTCGGCATACAGGGAATAAATCATCTCTTCTGCTCAGGTGTGAAATAAAATTTTAAGGGATAAGATAAATTTGTCAGTCGATAAATACAAAAAGAATTTTTGATTTTCATATTAACAGAGGCTATTTTTGGTGGAACTATATGAATTTTTTATATAACAATTTCATGCACTCAAATAAATTTGATGACAAAGGTCAGGAAGGCGCATAAACTGTGCGTTCTGTGAGAATATGATTCAGGAGTGAGGGGCGATTTTGCGAAGCAAACTTTCCATATCGCCCCGAATCGTTACTATGAGCGGCCCCAGGCCGTGAATAGTAACGAAAAATATCCCCTATAACACAATCAAACAATGCACATTCTGACAATTCTGCAGCATTTATGCGCATACGTATCAGAAACTTTTCGTCCTGTATCAGACCTTATTATTGCGCTCAGCTACCGATATCCGTGTGACGGATATTTTAATTGATATTCCCTGAACAGAATCACATTGTCTGCAGGTACTTTTATTTCAGGAGCCGGATCAAAAGGCGTTTCTTCCAATAATAGAAGCAGCTTCTTTGGATTACACATAGATTCGCACAGTACGCTGACTGGAAATTCACCAGATAATTCCAGTATTATTTCATATTCTGGCTGCGAAGATTATAATTGTCCTGACTGCACCATCCCCTTTCACTTCGAAACCTTTTTTACCCGTGCTTCACAGAACCGTGATTTTATCAGTTTTTTAACAAATTCCATTTTTGTAATGGATTCGTATTCAGTCAGATGCAGTCTGGAAGAATATGTGTTTATTCTTGCTGTATTTTCATCTTTTTGGACCCTGTTTTTGGGCGGCAGGCGTTCACATCCTGGTACAGTTTCATGTAATCTCTGCTGTGCTCCGCTGATACTGTATTTTACGGCTGCATCGCTTCTGCTTAATTCATTGTTGTAAATCTGTTTTCCGATGTCCAGACGTTCTTTCTTGTGTAACTCATTGATAAACCTCCTGTTTATTTCATGGGGAATTTTGTTTATGTATAAGCCAGGCAGTATTCAGTCTTACCATGAACCTGTCTGATTTCTCCCCTTTGTGTCCGGTTTTAGTATGCCACTTTAAAGGTTATGATTGCCGGATCCGGGATTTTCTAGGGCAGCTTGAACAACTAACGGGAACACGGTTTCATTTCCATTATGGGGAGTACAGACATGAAAAAGATGGAAAGCCTCCCTAAACCTGAAAAAGAGGGGAGATTGTACGGATGAGTATATACGAAGTTTTAATCCTGCTATTTTTTGATGGTTCGTTTCTCATTGCATTGCTTGCCTATATAGACAATAGGAACAACAAGAGCAAATAAATAAGCCTGCCTTGTCACTTGGCCAGTACAGGCGGGCTTGTAGTTTAAACCGGGAAGTCAGCCACTTTGTGGGCGGTTGCTCCTTTAATTGTTTATAATATACCACATATAAGAACAGCTCTCAAGTCTGTTTTTCGTTTTGCCCGGTATATACTGAAAAATAGTTACTTTTCACGGGTCAGGAACGCGCAGGGTCTGCCCCACTGGGCATAAACTGCGCGTTCCGTGAGAATATGATTCAGGAGTGAGAGCCGATTTTGCGAAGCAAATATATCACAATCAAACAATGCGCATATTTTACAGATGACTTCCACAGAGAAAGTTTATCCTAAGGGTAATTGTGCTTTTAATGTGTCTTGTAAAACTTGTGAAAAGCTGATACCTTTTTCCCAAGCGGCGTTATTAAGCCATGCCGGAATCGTGAGAGTTTTCTTTACGGATTTCTCAAAATGCTCCTTTAGCAAAAAAAGAGGTGTACGGCGGTACATTGAGGATTTTTGTAGGTGCTTCCAGAGAATCAGACCAGTAAAGTGCAAAAGTTATCAGAGGATCAAACCTGATCCGGTTCAGCCAGACAGATTTTCCTTTTTTACAATTGTAACGGTATGTTCATCGACATCTACAATATGGTTATTAACATCCACGGTATGCTTACCGATATCTATAGTCTGGCCATCAGTATTCACCGTATGCAGATTAATATCAGCAGTATGTTTATCGATGTCTACAGTCTGCTCATCAGCATCCACAGTATGTTTATCGATATCCACCAGATTTCCTTTTGAAACCGGACCGCATCCGCAGATATGACTACATCCGGTGAGTATTACGAATAATAATGGAAAAATAGTTTTCTTCATAGTTTTCACCCCCCTGAATTACTCTGCTTCCCGCAACCGGTCCACGATGCTTTCTTTCTGCAGCTGCCGGAAGGACAGGATGGGCGTAATGACTGCGATAGCAAGCAGGACTGGGAGCATAATAAAAAACGGCAGAATCTGAAACTGATATTCAAAAAACATCAGGATGTTATTTAATGCGTGCAGGATTGCATATGCCAGCAGGCTGCCAATGATCAGGCTGAGAATGCCGGAGATGGCGATGTAGCTGATACCCTCGCAGATCATGACCTGTTTTAGCTGGCTGGTCGTCATGCCGATGCTCTGGAGCATGGCAAATTCACGTTTTCTGGAAATAATGCTTGTAAACACGGCATTGATAAAATTCAGGATGCCGATAAACGCGATGACTGCAGAAAGGGAGATGCCGATCGTGGATATGACATTTGTCATACCGGAAAATTCATCTTTCAGATCCTGCCGGCTTGTAAATCCCATAAGTGGATTTGTGTTTTCCGTATAGTCTTTCAGGGCAGATACGAAGGAGTCCTGCTGGTTATCCTGAATCTGGTAGGATATAGCAAAACAAAGACTGTTGTCTGTGCCGGTGTTTTGAAATTCTTTTAAGGGAAGTACGGCGTCCATGCCATTTGGTGAATAACGGGACAGGTCCATACTGTGCGGATATTGTACGATGGCCATTACTTCGTATTGTTTTTCTGCCAGATTGTCATATATCACATCGATCACCTCGCCGTCTTCATTTTTGATTTCTGTTGATCTGGTGTCATTTGTATGGCTGGTGACAGTTACCAGATCTCCGGGATGATACGGGCTGTCTTCGGGACCGTAGAGATCGTTGCCATAAAAGCAGCTTAGCAGAATATAATCGCCGGTTTGGAATTTTTTCACATCCAGGCTGCCTTCCAGGACTTTGATGTTTTTAAACAGTCTGTCGGTATAGCCAAACATATATCCGGGAAATGATTTCTGTTTTAATGGGTCCGTGCTGTAGGACCGCTCCAGTTTGCCTTCCTGGTCTAATTTTGAAAGGCTTTTGGCTCCTTTCTGATCGACTTTGATGCGTTTGGCGGAGCTTACCCACATTTCATCCTTTGCTTCGATGCCAGGCTGTGCATCTGCGAAAGCGATATAATCTCTATCTATTTCAAAATCGTTGCCGCCGGATGTAGATTGAAATAGTCCGGCGTTGCCGATCATTACATCTCCAGCAATCCGCATTTCCAGAAACTGATCCAGCTGAAAGCTGCCGACGCCGGTCATGACGACTGTCAGCAGGATGATGCTCAAAGATATGGCTGAGATAACAACGCATGTTCTTTTTCTGCTTCTTCCGAGGTTTGCGAACGCCATAGATACCGGGTGAAAAGAATGCTGTTTTCGCTTTTTTCGGCGGGGTTTCAGTGCTGTTTCTGTATATTTTACGGCTTCCACCGGAGAGACGCTTCCGGCTATTTTACCGGGCTTCCGGCAGCTTAGGAATACGGTAATAGCAGAAAATGCTGCTCCGGATAAAAAGATCAGCGGATGAAACTGCAGGGAAAGATCCAGCTGTACATGTGAGAACAGGATCCTGCCAAGCATCGGAACGGCCAGACTGCCGATGGCATATCCGGCCAGCAGTCCGATCGGAATACCGATGACAGAGAGCTTTATCACCTGACGCATGATCAGATGCTTTAGCTGCTTTTTCGTAGTGCCGATGGTTTTTAGCAAACCATAAAAGCGGATATCACTCATGATGGAAATCTGAAAGATATTATAAATAATCAGATATCCGGTCATCAGGATGACAGCAAGGGCACCGCCTATGATAAAGTAAGATACCGGGTCCAGAGATTCCAGGCGGTTTCCCATATAAGCCCAGTTGACGCCATAATCGAGTTCTGTTTTGGGCTCGTATCCCATATTTTGGATGAGTGTCTGTACTTTTTCTTCCAGGTGGGAAGCATTGGAAAAAGTCAGGTTTACGGATAAAAGCCCGACCCCGTTTTCGTCCGGATGTTTTTTACCCCAGGCAATGAAGTCATCTTCAGTACGGCTGCCTTTCAGCTTCAGCCAGAAACGTTCGGAAAGGAACAGCTCGCTTGCGTGGCTTATGGAATCGCCATTGTAATAGCCGCTGACTTTAAATTCTTTTTCCACAGTTTCGCCCATAAACGAAAAGGTAAGCGGAATTTTGCTGCCCAGTGCATGCGGTATTTTTAGCTCATCCATAATAAATGTATCTGCAAGGATCTCATCTTCGGCTTCTGGCATATCTCCTTCCACAAGAGAAATAAAATGGTCTGACAGAAATTCTACGTGTGGTATATATCGTATTTCTGCCTGACGCTGTTTGATATTCTTTGCGGTGCCGATAAAGATATTGTAACTGCATTTTTTTACGGACGGATCTGCGGCGGCTTTTTCATATTGCTGCATGGTGGCGTCTTTTAAACCGGCGTGTGCGCGGGTGCCGGTCTCCCGCATCGTAGTTTCTTCACTGGCCTGAAGCACACCTTCAGACAGGGAGAATACGGCGGTAAACAGCATGGATGTCAGGACGATGGCGCAGACTGCGAACAGATTACGTATTTTATTGTTTTTTAAACTGCGGGAAGATAGTCTGCGTATGGCAGCACGGTTATTATTTTTCAAGGAAAACACCTCCGGTTCTTGTATCGTCTACGATTTTGCCGTCTTCTACATGAATGACACGGTCGCAGAGCTGGGCGAGAGCTTCATTGTGCGTAATCATAACAATTGTCTGGTGGAAACGTTCTCCGGTCAGCTTCAACAGTCCGAGTACTTCCTGTGTGGAACGGCTGTCCAGATTTCCTGTCGGTTCATCGGCAAGGATGATACTGGGTCTGGCTGCCAGAGCTCTTGCGATAGCCGCGCGCTGCTGCTGGCCACCGGACAGCTGGCTGGGCAGGCGGTCAGCTTTGTCTTCGATGCCGAGTGTGTGCAGGATTGCCTGTATAAATTTTGTATCTGGTTTTTTGCCGTCCAGCTCCAGCGGAAGTACGACATTTTCGTAAACGCTTAAAATCGGAACGAGGTTATAGCTCTGGAATACGAATCCGATTCTGCGTCGTCGGAAGATCGTCAGTTCTGTTTCATTTAAACGGAAGATCTCTTTGCCGGCTATCGTGACAGTGCCGGAAGTCGGATAATCCAGTCCGCCAAGCATGTGCAGCAGCGTGCTTTTACCAGAACCGGAACAGCCTACGATAGCCGCAAGTTCACCTTCTTCGATCTGGAGGGATACACCGTCCAGAGCTTTTACCTGATTGTCACCGCTGCCATAATATTTTTTCAGGTTGCTTGTTTCTAAGATTTTCATGAAGAACCTCCTGTCAGTATTTTGTGAAATCTATTCTGATAC
>CANTHI010000188.1 GCA_947653505.1 uncultured Eubacterium sp. | reverse complement strand
CCACTGCTCATAACAACATTCAGATCCATCGGTCCTTCTGCAGCTTCTTCCAGTGCTTCGGTAAATGCTTCCTTTTTTGCATTCAGAATATCTGTCGTCTGTCTGGAATCCGAAACGATATATCCGCTGCATCCTTTCTGTTTTGCCCGCAGCTGTGCCGCGATTCTGCCAAAACTGCCTGAATCCAGCGTAATATTTACCAGCCCTTTCTGCTGCTTATTGCGCACAATCTTCATCGTTACATTCGTAACTTCTCCATCTACAACAATTGGCATGGAAAAACATTCCGTAGACGCCATTTTTGCCCCGATAGAAATCTGTGCATTCATTAATTTCAGTCCCCGGACATCCAGACTCGTCGTATCCGGCTCCAGTATCATCGTACTCATGCATTTTTCCGCACATTCTGCCAGCTCTGCAACGGCCTTTGCGAGTTCTTCCGGTTTCTTTACATCCTCACCAAACCGGCGCAGCAATTCTTCTTTTAAAGCTTCAAAATCCACTTCCACGCTGCCGTCTTCATTTTCTGACATATACTGGTCCGTATTTTTGGATGCATCCGGCGTGCGTCCGTTACCTGCGCCAAACAACCTGCGAAATGCAATATTGCGGTCCTGCATCAGCTCTGATACTGCCATGACATTCAGCATCGTATTTGGAATCCCATACTGCTCCAATACCTGAAATACTTCTTCCTTAGACTTTGCGCATGCCTCCAGATCCCTGAGCTGCTGCTGGTCATAAGCTTCCTGTGCAGCCAGATCTTCCGGCGCTTCCTGCAGCTTTTGCAAAAACTGCTCCGGCGTCAGATCTTCCCATCCCGTCTCGTTTGTCACAGTACGCAGACGCTCTGGGGAAATCTCATGAAATGCCTGCCTCGCACACTGATTCTGATAACCAGATTCGATCTGCTTTGTAATTGAATCACGGTATCCGCCGCTTTCAAATGCACCAAACTTCTGGTCTACCGTCACATCAAACTGTCCATGTTTCTGCGAACGGACTGCCGTCAGCAGATTGCGCATGGTAATTTCCGCTCCCTGCTCTACAAGAGCGCCAATCGCTGCTCCGTCAGACTCCGCAATATGGTTCATCAGACGATAGATGCCGATATAAGAATTTCTTTCTTCCAGTGAGATATTTTGATTCTGCTCCAGTTTAAACAGGTATTCACTGTACTTATCTTCCTGTGCTTCAATATGCAGTTCTTTTCTGATCTGCTCTGCCTGCGCATTCAGCTCCTGAATATCCATATCCAGCGGATTCATTCCTCTGCTGATAAACTCGCGCACGACTGACGGGGTCAGATTATGAAATGCTGTCTGTACCTGCTGGTCTGCCGCTTTCATTTTCGCTATATTTTCCGGCGTAATTTCGATCCGGTTATATCCCAGTATCCGGACAGCGCGTTCATTTGACGGACTGACTTCCTGCCCGATCTGCTCTAATATCTCATCCACATTTTCAAATGCTTTCTGAATAGAGTCTCCCAGATCTTTACGGACTTCCGTCTGCATCGTCTCATAACGTTCATTTGCCTGCTGGAAGCTCTGCTGCATGGCGCTGCCTTCCTGATGCAGCTCATCAAGCGTATGAATCTGCATATTCCGCGCACCAAGTGCATACGCGGGCATTCCTTTCAGCTCTTCCAGTCTGGCTGTCGTCTCCGCAAACAAGCTTACATTTGCCTGTGTCGCTTCCACGCCGCCTTCTTTGAGCATATGTTTATAAAAACTGTCTTCGATTTCCCTTAATTTCGTAATCAGTTCTTCCATAGGAGTCGTATCCAGGGAAATACCATTTTTTAACATCTTATAGCTTGCCTCTATGGTCATTGACATCCGGATTTCCTCAAGCTGCCTGCGCGCTGCAATCAGCATAATCTCCACACTCGTATAAGAAACAGATTCCGACTGCCATACTTCTGTCACTTCCTGTCCGGTTGTTACAGTTTCAGCAGTTTCCTGTCCGGCTGTCACAATTCCAACCGCTTCCTGCCCGGCTGTTACAGTTCCTGCTGCTTCCTGTCCCTGTCCGGCTGCTGTATTCCCAGAAATTTCCTGCCCGTTTTGCGAACCTGAAACCACTGGTACGCCACCCGCTGCCAGAGCACGCTTTTCAATCTGATCTGCGTTTTTAATAATCTGCGCAGTTGCTTCCTGTTCTGCCGCATCGGATGCGCCTGCCTGATTTTGCCGGTGCGCCTGTTCCAGATTCTGTATTGTAAGCGGTTCCCCGCTGCGAATAACAGAAACAAGATCCTCATCCGTTGTCTGGCTGATCACATCCATTGCTTTTTGCACACGCCCTGCCAGTGTATATGCGTCCAGCAGTATCGCATCTTCCGGTCTTTTGCCTTCGGCAATTGCCGTGATCATCTGCTCCATCAGCTTTTCTTTATCCTGCGGAACATCCATCTGCTTTAACTGAGCAAGATAATTCAGATTTTCTGTTGTTAATGGAATCTGATTCTGTATCAGCCATTCACTGTCCGCAAATGACTTTTCATCCTCTGGCAGTCCGGATTGTGCGATAATTCTGGAAATCTGACTTTTCATTCCGGAAAAATCCATCTGTACATCATTTTCACTAACATAACCTGCACTGCCACTGTACTGTGCTTTATAAAGATTTGCAATCGATGGATCCAGCTGATTATCCAGCATATATTTTAATGCGCCGTCACTCATCTTCTGCAGTTCCCCTGCCTGATCCAGCGCTCTTTTACAGTCTGTTACATTATCCATTGTCAGCGGAATGTCTGCCGCCATCTGCTGGATTTTTCCACTGAGCTCCTGCGCAAACGCGGCATTTCCCGCAAAAGCCTCGATCTGCTCCGCACTCAGGTCATCTCCAAAATAACTGATGTCGACTCCTGCTTTTGCCAGCTGCATTTTTATTTTATCTGTTACGGTAACTACTGTTCCGATCTCTGTCTGCTGCAAAGAGAATCCTTCTTCTTCCAATTTTCTGCAGTCTGCTGTCGTAGTTGTATTGGAAGCGACTACCATTCTGTCTTTCATGGCAGCCGTATCCATATTTTCTGCCTGCTGCATCACATCCTGAACCGTACCAGCCTGCTTTTCCTGCTGCGGCTTCTGGTAAATAACCTCAGTTGATCTCTCCCCTTTGGACAGTTTCTCTGTCTCATGCATTTTCTCTGTTCCTGTGGATACCGTACCAAAGTCAAACCCTTCCTGTCTGGTGCTGTTTCCGATTCCATCTAACAGATTTGCGCCGTCTATCTGTATTTTGTGCACTCCCTGCATTCTATATATCCTGCCTTTCCTGCAAAAACCTAATGTGAACGAATTATTTTCTAACGATCTAAATCATAAACAATCAAATCATATAAAATATGTCGGCTATTTCTTTTGAAAACTTTAATATTTCAGGCATGAGGAATGGCAGGCCGCACAAACACACAAATTGATACAGACTCGCCATACATTCGAAAAACATCCTTCTACAGTTTTATGTAACGCCTTAGAAAAACAGCTGGGTGAGGAAACCGGAACAATGAAACAGGGCCGGTTCCCTCATCCGGCGTCCGGGAGGCCAATAAAAAAGACAGAGGACTACGCCTCTGCCTTTTTACGATTTTGTTCATACTTTATAGTTATATTCAAATACAGCGACTCCATACGCCGGAAGCGGATATGCAAAGGAATAATCCCTGCCGTCACATTCTGCCTTAACTGTCTTATAGGTGAGTGGTCTGTGTCTGCCAGTACCGCCAAAACGGCTGTCATCACTGTTTAAGATCAGCTTATAGGATCCTTTTGCCGGAGCGCCTACCCGGTAATCTGTTCTTTCTACTGGTGTAAAGTTACAGATAAACAGCAGGTTTCTCTTACCATTCTTACTCTTGCGCACAAAACTGAAAATACTGCGTGATGCGTCGTTTGCATTCATCCATTCAAATCCGTCCCAGGAATGGTCCAGCTCGTACATAGATGGATATTTACGGTAAATGTGCAGCAGCTCCTTGAAAAAGTCGTTTAACTGCCTATGACTCTCTTCGGCCAGTAAGAACCAGTCCAGCTCACGTTCTTCGCTCCATTCCCGCAGCTGGGCAAAATCCTGTCCCATAAACAGCAGCTTCTTGCCTGGGTGCCCCATGAAGAATGTATAGCCAACCATCAGATTGCGGAATTTATCCTGTCCAAGTCCTGGCATTTTATTTACCATTGAGCATTTTAAATGAACTACTTCATCGTGTGACAATACAAGGATATATTTTTCAGCGCAATTATAGCTCATTGCAAATGTCATTTTGTTGTGACAGCCTTTTCTGAAATATGGATCCTGCTTCATGTAATCCAGGAAATCATGCATCCAGCCCATATTCCACTTAAAGTTAAAGTTCAGTCCGTCTTCTTCTGCTTTACCCGTTACGTTCGGCCATGCTGTAGACTCTTCTGCAATCATAACCGCACCCGGATTTCTGCCTGTCAGTGACGTGTTGATGTGCTTAAAGAACTCAATTGCCTCGAGATTCTTATTATCGCCATATTTATTCGCTACCCACTGTCCGTCATTTTTACCATAATCCAGATACAGCATCGAAGCAACCGCATCGACACGCAGACCATCGACATGATAATTTTCAATCCACATCAGAGCGCTTCCGATCAGAAAGTTTTTCACTTCTGACATTCCGTAATTGAATATCTTGGTTCCCCAGTCTGGATGTTCTCCCATCCTTGGATCCGGATATTCATACAGCGGACATCCGTCAAAATCAGCCAGACCGTGCGCATCTCTTGGAAAATGTGCTGGTACCCAGTCTACAATGACACCGATTTTATTGCGATGCAGATAATTAATCAGATAAGCAAAATCTTCTGGTGTTCCATAACGGGAGGTCGGTGCATAATATCCCGTTACCTGATATCCCCACGATCCTTCAAACGGATGCTCTGAAATGCCCATCAGCTCAACATGTGTATATCCCATTTCTTTTACATACTCGGTAAGCGCTCTTGCAAACTCACGGTATGTATAAAACCCTTCATCCTCTCTGCCAGGATGGCGTTTCCAGGAACCCGGATGTACTTCGTAGATTGCCATCGGCTTTTCGTATGGATTTGTCTTTGCACGTGTATCCATCCAGTTCTGGTCAGACCATTTTAAATGCGAAACATCAAAAACTACAGATGCACTTCCCGGTCTCAGTTCTGCGTAAGTAGCATATGGATCAGCCTTATAAAGACGTCTTCCGTCCGGCGTCTCTATGAGATATTTATACATATCTCCATTTGTTACGCCAGGAATGAACAGTTCATAGATTCCCATTTCCAACGGTTCCAGCCGTTTCATTTCATGACGTGTTTCATCCCAGTTATTAAAAGAACCGATCACCCATACTCTCGCTGCATGAGGCGCCCAGACGTCAAAAACGGTCCCTTCCTTCTGATGAACTGTCATAAGATGTGCACCCATCTTTTTATAAATATCATAGTGTGTGCTTTGACCGAATAAATACATATCCAGTTCTGTCATGTTTCTCATTATCATAACCCTCCTGTTACTTATCTTTCCAGCATTCTTTGTGCTGTGATATTATGAATAAACTTTACGATTCCTCAAAATCCTTCTCTCTTAAAATAATGTAATTGTCATCATTCGCCCTTGTAGCTGTCAGCATTCCAAATACTTTCTTTAAGACACCTTTTTCCGCGTTATCGATCGCCTCATCCACTATTTCTTTTACTTCTGTTAATGTCGTTACGTGATCCAGCTTCTGAATGGCGCTGATCCGTTTGTATAACGCCAAAACACCCATTTCATCAATATCATAATTCAGATCATTTGCATATGCTTTTCCAAATTCTACCAGTTCGTCAGACGAAAATAAAGGTATTGATATCTTTTCTGTAAACTTTGCGGCAAAAGAACTGTCACGATCAAGCGCTTTCTGGATTCCTTCTTCTGTATCTTCTATAATATACAGTGTGCCCGCATGATCCCTTTCCATACATTTAGACAGTTTTACTGCCGTTTCTCTGGAAATTTTTCCTGCCGACTCTATAATCAGACAACCGCCACAGATTTTATCAATCAATACGTCCAGATCCTTCTGGTTCAAAGCATTGGCATCGATTTTACCTGTTTTTCCTGCCGGACGACGGATCTCTTTTTGCAATGCCTTGATAATATCCATAATCAGTACAGTTTTTCCACTTCCACTGATTCCTTCAATAATAATATTACCAGACAGGGCATGTTTATCATATTGCAAATGCTCTGATACCCCCATCAGAAGATCGTAAATTTGTGCTTCCATACCTGCGATCGGCACAAAATAAGAAAAAATCTGTTTCTGATCTGGTGTAAGCTGCTTCATCCCGTCCATATCCTGACTGTCTGTCTGGGAAGCTCTGTCATAAAAACTTTCAGACCGGGCTGCCGCCATAGATTCTTTTGAAAACTCTTTCGTAATCTGTGTACTCTTCTTTCCATCCATCACTGATCCTGCCTGAAGCTGTGCCTGAGTAAGAAATCTTGGTTTTACTGCCAAAAATATATTATCCTGCTCATTCTCAGACTCCGGTTCTGCATTCCCCCTTCTATTCTCTTCCTGTCCTCTGTTTTCATCCTGATCATCCTCCAACTCTGTATATTCCCGCGAACGATCAGGATTTTTAAAATAGTTTTCTGCGGAATTTCCTGTTTCCATACCTGTATTTTGCACAGGAACTCCAGGATCCATGCCAGTTTCTACAGATTTTCCAGTATTCACACCCATAGCTGATGCAGCATTACCAGCACCCACGCCCATAGCTGATGCATAATTTCCAGTACCTGTCATCCCCATAACCGATGACTGGTTTTCAACATCTATCCCTGTATTTTCCATTAATGGATCAAATCCCGTACCAATATCTTCCGCAGAATTGTCAAATCCGGTGCCTGCATGTTCCATCGAATTATAAAATCCTATGTCTGTATTTTCTATAGAATTATGAAATCCCATGCCTGTATTTTCCATAGGATTCTGAAATTCCATTTCTGCATGTTCCATCGAATTATGAAGTCCCATATCTGCATGTTCCACAGGATTCTGAAGTCCCATGTCTGCATGTTCCACAGGATTCTGAAATCCCATGCCTGCATTTCCCACAGGATTCTGAAATTCCATGCCTGCATGTTCCACAGGACTTTGACAATTCTGCGGAAGATA
>CANTHI010000187.1 GCA_947653505.1 uncultured Eubacterium sp. | reverse complement strand
AAAATCCGGAATGAAGATAAGACAGACAACGAAGTTGATAATTGGGAGCTATTAAACAGAAAATAGATATTTTCAATTTTAACACGATTTTACAACTTTTACAGATGATACCCTTACTGCTGGATTAGCTGTTTTAAGGCATTTATTAAGTTGCACAGTGACGAACTTCTTCCTCTGCATAACATTTTGTTATAAAATGTTATCTGAAAGTATTCTACATCAATTTTTATTTTTTTGCAATACTTAATAAAAATATGGCAATAATTACCTAAATCTGTCTGTTGCTGATCCCTATATTATATTAAAAACGCACAAAAATATATGTCAATAAAAAGAACGTTATCGTTCAAAACCATTTTTCCAGATCTGTCTTTTCTTAACATTTTTAAAAACTGCAAAAGCAGTTCAAAACTCACTTTTTCCTTATTTTATGCGCTTTCCAGCACGATCTACTACACATGTTTTGCATAACATTTTATAACAAATTGTTATGTAAAACATGTGTATTTTTTTACAGGAAAGCATACAGCTGCTGTAATGGAGGAGACTATGAGGGAACTGGATTATAAAAAACTGGGTATGCGGATCCGGCAGGTGCGAAAAGCAAAAGGATGGTCGCAGGACATGCTTGCAAAAAAAAGCGGTATCTGCATGTCCTTTCTGGGACATATTGAACGCGGTTCGCGGATTATGAGTCTGGAAACTTTTGTAAATATCTGCATGGCGCTGGAGTCGGATGCAGATGAACTGCTCTGGGGCGAGGCGCATCCATCCAATGCCATACGGGATATGTGGAATCCATCTTCCGCATCCAAAGACGCGGACAGCTATTCCATGTATATCCGGATTATGAAGTCTGTAGCAGAGATTATGAATGAGGCCTGACCATCATCAGGAAAACATACCGGATAACATACCAACCGGATGAAAATAAAAAGGAGACTGAAGTATGAATCAGGAGTGTTCCTGGAAGCGGACGCAGGAGGCGGAAATTGATCTTTTGGAATTGTCCGCCAGCCTGCGGACGCAGTGGAAAAAAATTCTGGCCTGCGGGCTTACGGCAGCGGTTCTGGCTGGCGGAGGAAGCTTCTTTTACAGCAGGAGCCATCCCATACAGGTGTCGGAAGCCGCATGGGAGGAAGCAGCCACACAGACCACAACACAGACGGCGGCTGGAGAGAGCAAAGCGCCGCTGACGAAAGAACAGCAGAAGCAGAACGAGGCACGGATTGTCCAGCTGCGGGAAAATATAAAGAGGCTGGAAACATATCTGGAAAACTCTGTACTGATGCAGGTGGATCCGTTTCATAAAGACAGCAGAAATCTGCTGTTTGCCATAGAAGACGCGCAGAGCCACAAAGTGCAGAAGATTATGGAAAATTATCTGGGGTTTCTTACATACGGGGCGGCGGATGCGGTGAAAAAGTCTGACGCTTCCATGAAGCAGATTGAAAGCAGTTATCTTGCGGAGCTGATAACGCCTGCGCAGAAGGCGGGCAGTTCCTATCAGAGTGAGGAACAGACGCAGACACTGTCAGCCGTTGTGCTCCAGGTCACAGTGACAGGACAGGATGACCAGATGGCAGAAAGGCTTGCCACAGACCTGCAGAATGTACTGCAGGAATACAGTCAAAAAGTAAAAAAAGACTGCGGCAGTCATAAACTGACGCTGCTGGAGCATACGGCGGGTGAACGCGTAGACAGCACCCTGCTGGCGCAGCAGCGGGAAAAACAGACGCTGCTGGCAACAGACCGCGCAAGCCTGAAAACGCTGCTGGAGTCTGGAACCGCTGCCGGACAGAAGCAGACGGAACCGTCCGGACAGAAGCCGGAAGCAGAAAAAGAGCCACAGGAAGCTGCCGCAAAAGGAAGCATCAGCGTTGTGGCTGTCTGCTTTGGATTTTTAGGAGGCGCATTGCTGTATGCTGCGGCCTATGCCTGCTGGTATATGCTGCAGGACGTGGTGCACAGCGCCCGGGAGTTCCGGCGTCATTATGCCATTCCTTTTTACGGCAGTCTGCGGCAGGCGCAGACGACCGGACGTATCCGGCTGCTGTGCGGCAGACAGGGTATTACACAGCTTTGTATGGCTGTAGATACTTCTTTTGCAGAAAAGGAACAGGCGGCCCTGGAACAGTGGATCCGGCAGCTGCAGGAAGACCGGATGTTGCAGGAAGACCGGATTCAGGTACAGCTGGCTGAGAATCTGAGCGCAAATCCGAAACTATGGGACAGCGGGCTGCTGACACAGACGCAGGCGGTTTTGCTGGTCTGCGGGCTGAAAGCGACGTCCTGCCATACAGTGGACGATACGATGCAGTTCTGTCTGGAAAATAATATTCCGGTACTGGGAGCAGCGGTGATCTAAGTATCGCAGGAACCGGATGATAAAAACAGAACCGGATCCGGGTGAAGGATCAGACAAAACGGTATCAGGAATATAAAAGGGGTACAAAAGACGGACATATGGAAAAAAGGAATCAACACCGTCATGCGGGATGGCATACAGATACAGGAATGCGGGCAAGGGCAGGGCTGCTGGTACTGTCTGATCTTCTGGCGGTCTATGTATCCAGCTTTCTGGCGCTGCTTATCCGCTATGAAATGCGTATTTTTAAAATCGAGCCGGTTTATGTGGAAACTGCCTACCGCTATCTGCCAGTCAGTATCGTCTGTACAATCGTTGTATTTTATCTGCTGCGGCTGTATACGAGTCTGTGGAAATATGCGAGTGTGCAGGAGCTGTGCAATGTTGTATTCGCGGTTGTGATATCCGGGATACTGCAGTTTGCGGGCATGCATCTGGCAGGGCTTCGTATGCCGCGCAGTTATTATGTGCTGTATATTCTGCTTTTGATGTCGTTTGAGATCTGCATCCGTTTTGGATACCGCTTCTTCCGGTTTTTCCGCAATGGATACGGTTCGGCCAAAGAAAGCACGGCAAATGTGATGGTCGTTGGCGCCGGGGATGCGGGAGCGGCCATTTTAAAAGAAATACGTCTGAGCAGATATGTGACGCAGCAGGTACGGTGTTTTATTGACGACAGTCCGGCGAAGCAGGGAAAATATATCCAGGGCTGTCCGGTAGTCGGCGGACGCAGCCGGATACCGGACGCGGTGCGGGAATATGAAATCGAAAAGATTGTGATTGCCATACCGACGGCGTCCAAAAAGACGATCCGCAGCATCGTGGATATCTGCCAGCAGACAGGATGCGAGCTGCGCATCCTGCCAGGGACTTACCAGCTGATCAACGGGGAAGTCAGTGTTTCGCAGCTGCGGGAGGTAAATATTGAAGATCTGCTCGGCAGGGATCAGATTCAGGTAAATCTGGAAGAAATCTTAGGTTATGTCAAAGGCCAGACCGTGCTTGTGACGGGAGGCGGAGGCTCGATCGGCAGTGAGCTGTGCCGACAGCTGGCCAAACATCAGGCGGGCAGACTGGTCATTGTGGATATTTATGAAAACAACGCCTATGAGATCCAGCAGGAGCTAAAGCATGATTATCCGGATCTGGATCTGGCCGTACTGATCGCATCCGTGCGCAATACCCACCGGATGCGGACCATTATGGAAACCTACCGTCCGGCTGTCGTCTATCACGCGGCGGCACACAAGCATGTACCGCTGATGGAGGACAGCCCGAATGAAGCGGTAAAAAATAATGTATTCGGAACCTATAAGACTGCGGAGGCTGCCGGAATCTGCGGCGTCAGACGGTTTGTGCTGATTTCCACGGATAAAGCGGTAAATCCGACGAATATTATGGGAGCTTCCAAGCGCATCTGCGAGATGATCATACAGATGATGAATCACCGGTACGGGACGGAGTTTGTAGCCGTCCGTTTTGGAAACGTGCTGGGCAGCAACGGCAGCGTGATCCCTTTGTTTAAAAAGCAGATCGCGGCAGGCGGGCCCGTCACGGTCACGCATCCGGACATAATCCGGTATTTTATGACCATTCCGGAAGCTGTGGCGCTGGTGCTGCAGGCCGGAGCCTACGCCAGAGGCGGGGAGATTTTTGTGCTGGATATGGGAGAATCCGTAAAAATTGCAGATCTGGCAGAAAAGCTGATCCGGCTGTCCGGATACCGTGCGGGTGAGGATATTGAAATCCGCTTTACCGGACTGCGACCGGGCGAAAAGCTGTACGAAGAGCTGCTGATGGACGAAGAAGGACTGCAGAGTACGGAAAATCATCTGATTTTTATCGGAAAACCGATCGAATTTGATGAGGAAAGATTTGCATGCCAGCTGGACAGCCTGCAAAAGGCAATGAAGGAGGACAGCTGCCAGATTCGAAGGAAAGTACAGGAAATCGTACCTTCCTACCAGTACCGGGAGTAAAGTTAAAAATAAGATTTGAGAGGAAAAAAATGTCGCTAAAAAGATTCAAAGAAAAAGTATGGCTGTCTTCCCCTACGATGCACGAAGAAGAACAGATGTATGTAAAAGAGGCTTTTGACACAAACTGGGTATCCACGGTAGGCGCAAATCTGGAAGGGCTGGAGCGGGAAATCTGCCAGCTGACAGGATGCCGTTATGCGGTAGCTCTTTCCACAGCGACTGCCGCCCTGCATCTGGCTGTAAAGCTGGCAGGCATTACGCAGGGGGACAGGGTGTTCTGCTCGGATATGACCTTTGCGGCGACAGTCAATCCGGTGTCCTATGAAAAAGGGGTACAGGTCTTTATCGACGAAGAACGGGAGAGCTGGAACATGGATCCCGAAGCTTTAAAACGGGCTTTCCTTTTATATCCGGATACAAAAGCGGTCATTGCCGCAAACCTCTATGGCACGCCGGCCAGACTGGATGAAATCCGGGAGGTCTGCGACGCAAACGGCGCCATTCTGATCGAAGATGCGGCAGAATCACTGGGCGCTTCCTATAAGGGAAGACAGACGGGCACATTTGGCACGTATAATGCCATCAGCTTTAACGGAAATAAAATCATCACAACCTCCGGCGGGGGCATGCTGTTAACCGACGACGGCGACGCAGCGCTAAAAGCAAGGTTCTGGTCGACACAGGCACGGGAAAACGCGCCGTGGTACGAGCACCGTGAGATCGGGTACAACTACCGGATGTCAAACATACTGGCAGGCATCGGCAGGGGACAGCTGCTGCACCTTGCGGAACATATCAGGCGCAAGCGGGAGATCTACCGCCGCTATGAGGAAGGACTAAAAGGACTGCCAGTCTGCATGAATCCGTATCCGGAATGCGCGCAGCCGAATTTCTGGCTGAGCTGTATCTTAATCGGAAAAGAATGCAGCGTGACGCCGGATGCGGTAAGGCAAAAGCTAAGGGAGTACAACGCTGAGGCAAGGCCGGTCTGGAAGCCGATGCACCTGCAGCCGGTATTTGCCGGATGCGCGTATGTGACGAGGGAGGAAGGCGTGGATGTCGGGAAGGATATTTTTGAAAGAGGGCTTTGTCTGCCGAGTGATATTAAGATGAGCGGGCAGGTGCAGGATGAGGTGATTGAGATTATCCGGAGCTGCTTTTAAAGCAATAGTAGTACAGCATGATGCGGGGAGGAGATATGAAGAAGATTTATATCATCGGCGCAGGTGGTCTTGGCAGAGAGACGGCATGGCTGATTGAAAGGATTAACAATTGCAGGCAGGAACCCGTATGGGAGATACAGGGGTTTCTGGATGACGATATATCAAAGCATGGAACACTGGCGGGAAGATATCCAGTGATCGGCGGCTGTGAGATGTTAAAGACATGCACACAGGAGATATGGACAGTATGTGCCATCGGTGCGGCTGCAGTCAGAAAACAGACTGTGGAAAGAGTAGCTGGCTTTGGAAATATCCGGTTTGCAGTTCTTGTGGATCCGGACGCAGCGGTGTCTGATTCTGTATCCATTAGAGCGGGAAGCATCATTTGTGCGGGATCTGTCGTCACAGTCGACGTTTCCATCGGCAGACATGCAGTAATAAGTATGGGTTGTACGGTTGGGCATGATGCCATTCTGGAGGATTTTGTGACAATTTATCCAGGAGCCAATATTTCCGGCTGTTCAACGCTGCATCAGGAGGTGGAAATGGGGGCAGGCTCACAGATTATTCAGGGAAAAAAAGTTGGACGGAATACAATTGTCGGAGCTGGAGCTGTTGTGATTCGTGATCTGCCGGATGACTGTACAGCAGTAGGCGTGCCGGCAGAGCCAGTCAGGCGGCGGAATGCTTTTTAGCTGGCTATGGATGTAAAAGGAATTGTATATGCATAAAAAAAGATTTTATGAAAGGTATATCAAACGGCCACAGGATTTTATTTTTGCGCTTACCGGACTTGTACTGTGCAGTCCTGTGCTGCTTTTGGTATCAGTGTTTGTGCACCTGAAATTAGGAAGCCCGGTACTTTTTATACAAGAAAGGCCTGGAAGGATCAGTGAGACAACAGGGAAAGAAAAAATATTCCGGCTGTATAAATTCAGAAGTATGACAGACCAGGCAGATCGTAAAGGAAATCTGCTGCCAGATGAAAAAAGGCTTACGCCGTTTGGAAAAAAGCTGCGGGAAAGCTCTCTGGATGAGCTGCCGGAATTATGGAATATTTTAAAAGGGGACATGTCATTTGTCGGGCCGCGTCCGCTGCTTGTCCGGTATCTGGACAGATATACCAGCAGTCAGAGACGAAGACATGAAGTAAGGCCGGGACTTACAGGGCTTGCTCAGGTGAATGGAAGAAACGCGATTTCGTGGGAAGAAAAATTTGCATATGATACAGAATATGTCGATCATATTACATTTGCCGGGGACTGGAAGATTATTTTACAGACTATGTGCAAGGTCTTTAAGAGAGAAGGCATTCATTCGGGAACGTCAGAAATAATGGATGAATTTAGAGGTAAGGATGTTATTTAGTAAAAAAAGTGATAGTTTGCATGGCAGGGATGATATGAATATTTTATTTTTAAGTCTGATATTTTACAAATCTGTCAATGTTTCAGATATTTATGCAGATTTGCTTCGTGAGTTTATAAAACATGGTCATAAAATAAGCATAATATCTCCGGCGGAAAGAAGAAGACGGATACCTTCAGGTGTTGTGTATCGCAGGCATTATGAAATTTTATACGTAAAAACAGGAAATCTGCAAAAAACAAATGCGATTGAAAAAGGTATCTCTTACATTTTACTCGAAAAGGCATATAAGGCGGCTGAGAAGGCGAAGAAGGAGCTTTCTTCCGCAACGACAACCAATATTA
>CANTHI010000186.1 GCA_947653505.1 uncultured Eubacterium sp. | reverse complement strand
GTTTAACCGCATTATAATCTATTACGACAATGGCCAGATTGAACTTACCAAAATTCTGACTTCTGTTTTTAATACACTTTATGCCCATGTAGAGTTCCGAAAAGTGAAGCCTGTGGATTATAAGTTGTTTCAAGCGGCTGACCTGATTTGTACGATGGAGTTACTTGCGGAAAAGGCGGAGTCCAATTCATTTTCAAGGTCTGAGCGGGAATTCTTCTGTTCAGTACGTGATTTTAAAAAGAATTATCTTAAACCGTTATTGAAAAAGCATTTATAGGAAAGCATTCAACATTCAGCTCCCGCAGACGAGCGGCCAGTTCCACGCCGTTTTCCCGTGCCAGCACAATATCCAGCAGAAGCAGCCGGAAGGCCGAAGGCCGTTTCTGCAGAGACGTAAGCAGCGGTTCCGGCGCGGAAAAGCTGGTGATGGAAAAGTCAATATCCCGTCTCTGCCCTGGCATTGATCAGCAGCCCCTTCTTCTGGTACTGCGGGAATCCCCATTGCATTTCTTCCAGTTCCAATACGGGCGGATCACCGGCTGCAAAATCCGACTCCGGCAAATGCCCCTGCCCGCTATGGCGAGTCAGAATACCGGCAGCCTGGGAAGGATAGATAACGCCTGTACGCATTTTCTGTATCTGCAGATCTACGCCCCGTATCACACGTTCTATTTCTCTGGCTGTTTCCTCGTCTACATAAAATCTTCCGCACATCCTTTTGCTTTCCTTTCCTTCACAGATTCAGATGAGCCATCTGAGGATCGATACCCTGATCTTCAGATGGCTCCTTTAGAATTCATAAATCAATTTTATACCAGCCCCAAAATAAGCATTATTTCTTCAGCAGCATATCTATCTCATCCAGACTTATATCCGGCTGTTCCTGCTTTTCTTTTGTATAATCTCCATACCCCATATCATATTGCTGCACAAGCGTCTGGTCATCAAACGGTCTGTTATAACAGCAGTTATCCAAATAAACTATCATCTGCGGCATCCCACCTCCAGTTTTTGCTCTATATTTATTATATTGTACTTTATTTTAAGTATTTAATCAACTATCGAAGAAGCCAAAAATTGTTTCAGCGCAGCCAACTGACTCACAATTACTTCTACTTTTCTTCTCAACCATTCGCCGGCGTAGAAGCTTCATGCATCATACCGCCGAGTTTTCTTTTTTCAAATATGGTTTACCGTTTGATTTTTGCTCCCTATCGTACAGGGTGATATGAAAAGAGGCAGGGTACTTTTATCTTACCCCGCCTCTTTTCTCTGCCTGATGCACTTGACGCAAAAAACAGTTTCATATGAATGATTCTTTGATACGGCTGCGGACATTTTCTGCTCAGGTCAGACATGACCGGATGACCCGTTCTCCTTCCCATTTCTCCGTATCAGGAGCACTCCGATACTGATCAGAAGCAGTATGAAGTCGATCACAGCAACGATCAACAGTTTTAAACTGTCCCCTGTTTTTGGACTTACCGCTGCAGTGCCATTGCTGTTTTTCTTTGATACAGAGCTTCCCGTACCGCTGTTTTCTTCTGTCTCTCCATTCTCTCCTTCGTTGGATGATATCCCTGTACCTGATCCTTTATCCTGCGTTGTGCCGCCTCCTGGGTTTGTCCCAGGCTTTTCCGTATCTCCCGGTTCTGTTCCGGTCCCGGGTTTTTCCGTATCTCCCGGCCCTGTTCCGGTCCCGGGCTTTTCCGTGTCTCCTGATCCCGGAGTCTGGTCCTCCGGCGGCAGCTTCGGGATGGTTTCCTCATAGGATGCCTTACAGCAGACGCAGGTATACTGCCGCAGTCCTTCTTTTGAAGCGGTCGGCTGTCTGATAATGCTCTCCTGCCAGTTATGGTCCGCAGTCGGCGTCGCATTCCCTTTTTTCAGCAGCATCCCGCAATTTACACAGTAGATATCCCCGCTGTAGCCTTCTCTCTGGCAGTCAGCAGCCTCTGCATTCCTGAGTTCTGTATTTTTATGTTCACAGTCTGTAACCATAATCTCGCTGGGAACGTCGGGATAATCGTCCTGCAGGTTTTCCGTTCCGGCCGGGGCCAATACCGTGTACGCATAATTATCATAATTGATAATCAGCGTTTCGTTTTTCCATTTTGTTGTTACGGGCACATAGCCCATCGCAGAAAACCGATCCCCGATGACGATGCTATGCGCCGGATCGGATGTGGTATCATTTGTAACAGCGTTGGCCATAAATGCCGGCCGATTCTTCCCCGCTTTTGCCAGAACATCAGCGTTCAGGTAGATCGTGCCCTCTTTATTATAGACCGCGCAATAGCTGCCCGATACTGCCTGGACTTTCGTATTTTCCCCTGTGAAACGGATCTCTCCTTTGCGTGAATATAATCCGGCAGGCTCCATGCCAGTGTTGCTTCCTGTTGATTCAGCGTAAATCTCACCTCCGCTGACAGTGATCCCCTGCGTGGCCGAAATTGCGGGGCCGCCGGATGTGACCGATTTTACATAGCCGTTGGTCATTTCCACCTTAAAACCGGTGAGAGGGTATTGGCTTTCGGATTCAATATGCGTTGTTCCTGAAATAAGAAGCGTACCCGCCCCGCCGTTTTCTTCTACCGCCGCCACGATTCCGTTGCCGCCGGATTTTATGATCAGCCTGGAATCTGTGACAGAAACATCCCCGTTAGAGACGATAGAGCTTCCTCCGGTCGTTACTCTTACGCTGCTGTTGGCGGTAATGCTGAGCGGTTGGTTGTCGTTCAGATACAGACCGGAAACATCCGCGTCCGATGTAAGAGTCAGATCGGCATTCTCAATCTCCATCGGGCCGGAATCCGCGGCAATGACATGATTTGCGTCCGAATGGCCGATCACCGTAGATGAAGAAATATTCAACCTTCCCTGTGTATAAACCGCGCATCCGGCTCCGTGTCCCTTCGCGTCAACGGCCGCATTTCCGCTGATCTGGATATTCCCTGGAGAAAAAATCGCGGTGTCATTTTCAGCCTCTGCGATGATGCTTCCCCCCTGGATATCCACAGCCCCTGTTCCGCAGATCGCCGCATAATATCCCCTGGCATGGACCTCTGCATTTTTAATCTGGACATTCCCAGCGATTGCATAAATTGCGGGGGCCGCTGTGGAATTTACGGTAAGCTGCCCGCCAGAAATATGAATGTCGCCGCTGTCAGAATAAATTCCGTACCCTGCGGAATCCACGGTAAGCCGCCCTTCTTCTATATTGACGTCCGACCCTCCAAAGATTGCCGGATAACTGCCAGCCTGCACTGCGATCGTGCCGCTGCCGCCTATGGTCATCGACCCTCCATTATTATAAATTGCATTTTGCCAGTCACCTGTAACGAGGTTCAAGACAGCGCCATTTTCCGTTTTTATATTGAAGTCACAGTTAGCTTCCAGCAAAACTCCCATACCTGTATACCCGGACGCATTGATCACATTGGTTCCTTTTAGGGTCAGTGTAGCTGTCTGTGTAGGATCGGTGGCGATGATCCCGATATAAGCATACGGATCCGAGATATTCACATTTTCCAACGTCAACTCCGCCGTGTCCGGATCCCATGTAACGGTTCCACCTCCGATTTGCTTTGTTGTGAGTACCTTCTCGTCGGCAAATTGATAGTTAAATGTGGATCCAAGTACTGAAACTCCATTGTAACCTCTGATTCCTGCTGTCCTCTGCTGCCCTGAATAAAGCGCAGTCCCGTTTTCCGCACCATCCTCTGCCGTGCCATCCGCCGCCGTGCTCTCAGGCCGCAAGGCCGGCACATCCTGCGGCCCGCGGAAACCGGAAATGTCAGTCTGCTCCTGTCCGTCCCCGGTCAGTTCCTTCGCAGATGCCGGGACAGAGCAAAGGTTCAGACTCAGGGCCAGGGCAGCGATCATGCTTAGGGACCGGGCAAAAAAGGCTTGCTGTTTTGCCCGGTTTCTTAAAATTTTACATTTCATAAAGTGCTCCTCCTTACACGGCGGAGAACATGCAGTCCTCCATAGGGTACTGAGAATGGGTATGTCTCATTCTCAATTCGTTTTCGCCGCAGTTTTCTATTTCACAACATACACAAAATCATCTGATAAAACAAGAAGGCTTTCCTGCTTTACACGATTTGTTTCCTACTTTGCATCTACTGTCTCTTGACACAGACAATGATCCCGGCTACGCTATTAGGAGTTGCAGAAAAATAAGTGATACAGACGCTTTGTGGCTGCGGCCGGCGCAATACACACGGCAGATTTCATTGGAAGTAAGTTAAGGAGGAACTGGAGATGCATATGGATAAGAAGTGGGTACGGTATTTGGCGATGGGCCTGTTTCTGCTGTGCGCGGCAGGTCTGGTGTGGCTGTTGGGGATGGAGACCGTTTCCCGGCGGGAGCCTGTGCGGCTGACGCCGGAGGCCGTAAGCGGTGCGCCGGACCTGGACGTCCTGGTCCTCTACACCGGCCCTTTATCATTGGAATATACGCTCCCGGCGTGGGAGGGAGAACTGCGCCCCACGCTGGAGGTCAGAGGGCTGTATACGGCGGCGGAACTGCGGCTGGACGGCGCGCCCTTCCAACAGATCCAGGCAGGCAGCGGCTCCTGCTATATAACGCTGCCTGCGGACTGGGCCGGCAGAGCTCTCACCCTCACCATGGAAAAAGGGGAGGAGGACGCCATCCCGTCTCTCTATCTCACGGACACCCGGACCATGGCCGAGCAGGCTTACGCCGATGCCTGCCTCCGCGCGTTTCCCGCCGCCGGCTTCGGTGTAATCTTCCTCCTGACACTGGGCCTGTTTCTGTATAGCTGGCTGGAAGGTATGCGCTCCTGGCCGATATTGCTGCTCAGCATTGCCGCTCTGGGCCAGACGGCGTACTTCTATCTCCAAAACCTGACTTACCAACTCCTGCCGCCCGCGCTCTATGGGCTGGTGCTGTTCCAGTCCCGCGCGCTCCTGTTCGCCGCCCCGCCGCTGTATCTGATGCTGGGTATGAAAAAATGGAAAAATGTATTCGCGCCCTTTGCCATCCTGCCCTCTCTGATCTACTTTGCAGCTGCAGGATTTCAGACGGTAATCCCGCTCTTTTCCAATATTGCCGTCCACGCCGGAGTCCCGTTCTGTTTCACCATCGCCTCACTGGTCGTCTGTGCCGTACTGGAGTACCGGGACGGCAATCCGATGTTTCGCCTTTTTCTAACCTGGCTGGGTGCCTGCGCCGCGGGAGCTGTACTGCTGTGTGCCGTTTCAGCGGTGCGGACAGGAAAACTGCCGCCGATTTTCCACATGTTCCTTGTGGATATCAAGGTTCTCTGTCTGGATACCGAGTTATTTTACTGGAACACTCTGCTGCTGATACTGTGCTTCTTGGAGAGTGCGGCGGCCCATATCCGGCGCATAGCCGAACAGGAAACGGAGATTCAGGTGCTGTCCGCCCGGGAAAGCCTGACACGGGAGCAGCTTGCCACCGTACAGGAGAGCGCCGCCGCCCTGGGGGAACTGCGGCATGAAGTAAAAAATCATTATCTGGTGCTGCAAAACCTCTGCCGGGCGGGTGAAACAGAACGGCTGGATAGCTATCTGAGCGGGCTGATGACCGAGGCGGCATCCATTCCTGCGCTGGCTTGCGCGCCCCACCCGGCAATCAATGCCGTGCTGACCACAATGCTGGCCCGTGCAAAAAAGCTGGGTATTGAGACGGAACGCCTGATTGACGTACCGGAGACGCTGCCTTTTCCAGATACGGATCTTTGCACAGTGCTGATGAACCTGCTGCAAAATGCACTGGACGCCAATGCCCAGGCCCCGGAGGGCACGCGGAAATGGCTGCGGATCGATCTCCATATCCGGGGCGTTCATCTGTATATCGGAGTGGAAAATACCCGGTTTGCCCCGGTAGATTATGATGAGGAAAGCGGCCTGTGCCGCACCACCAAAGCGGACAGCTTCGCCCATGGCTATGGTCTGAAAGCAGCCCGGAGGGTAGCGTGCAAATACAAAAGCGAGCTGCTGCTGAAATTTCCGGACGGCCTTTTTTCCGCCGCCACCGCACTGCAGATGCCGGATGGTACAGAAGGCCAGATCCATCTGCCGTTCCATACCTTGTGAAACGGCCGGATGGCCATAATGGGATGCCCTTGGGTATATCATGTGATACGCACAGCCGCAAAAAAATGCCATTCCCGGAAAATTTCCGCAGAAGGGCATTTTTTATTGCATAAATGCAACAAATTGTTTTGCAATTTCCTTTTGATAGGTACGGCTGACCGGAAGCTCTGTCCCGGAATCCATCAGCAGTCCATGGCTGGTCCGCTTGTGGACGTGTTTCAGATTGACAGCGATGCTGTTGTGGCAGCGGCAAAAATACCCCCCCCCGCACAGGCGTAAAAGTAAATCCCGAAAATTCTGGTTGACATATATGGTTTCCTCCGGAAGATGGACGGCGGACTTATGGCTGGTCGCCTCCGCATAGAGAATGTCCCTGGTCTCCACCATGCGCCAGCCGCCGTTAACAGGAAGCATGATCTGTTCCGGGCGGTAGTTTTTCCGAAGATCCCAGTCGATCGCCTCCGCCAGCTTTTTCTCGTCCACCGGCTTCAGAAGATAATCCAGCGGACGGGTGGCAAAGGAATGGGGCATATATTCCTCATAAGAGGTTATGTAGATAATGGAACATTCCACATTCAGCTCCCGCAGACGAGCGGCCAGTTCCACGCCGTTTTCCCGTGCCAGCACAATATCCAGCAGAAGCAGCCGGAAGGCCGAAGGCTGTTTCTGCAGAGACGTAAGCAGCGGTTTTGGCGCGGAAAAGCTGGTGATGGAAAAGTCAATATCCCGCCGGAAACGGCGGGCCTCCAGAATGCGGCAGAGCATGGCCTCATTTTCCTGAGCTGTCAATGGTTCGTCCTCGCATATTGCAATACGGTACATGGGGCAGTTCCCTCCCTGTGTTATTTACCAATCTATCACATCGAAAAATTCTTCTATGTTACTGCTTTTACGGTCAAGCAACTCCCATACCACATCAGTTCGACTGATAGCTATTTCGAAGTTCTTTTTCTTCACAGAATATGTATTTTTCACAAACTTATCTTTGCCCTGAATTTTTTGAATCAGGACCTGATAAATGCTGTACCCCCCAGAATGCCTTTCATATAAAACTCGTAAATCTTAGTAGTCTCGTAACGAACTTCCGGGAAATCAGACAATGAATAGATTTCCGAAGTCAGCTGCTCTCTGCTCTTAGTAATAAAATAAATCTGTTCTTTCCCAGACAAAATCTTT
>CANTHI010000185.1 GCA_947653505.1 uncultured Eubacterium sp. | reverse complement strand
GAAATGCCTCTGCAATCTTAGAATCTTCTTTTGATTTTAACGCATCCGATAACCCCAGAATCTTTTGATTGACGGCTTCTTTATCAATCCGCTGTTTTCCTTCATTCAGGACTTTCATCGTGCCATTCATAACCTCCACTTCCCAGTTAATGGCATTTACGATGCTCTCCAGAAATTTATCTGTATCATCCAGACGGGCACCTTTCAACTCTTTTATGATGATACCAATATTTTTAACAATTCTTTCATTAAATTCTAAAAATGTCTCTAACGCTTCTATCTGCTCTGCTCTGTTATCTTCCATGATACTATACGGCCTCCTGGCCACTCCTTTCATAAAATCTCTAATTGTTATATCGACAAGCCTTTCAGAATACTTTAGTTTCTAATCCCAATTTCCAATGCTTTCATATCTTCCGGTAAAGTTCCGGATGATGATGCCGCTGACAAAATATAATCAATCGCTTCCCTGACTGCCCCATCTCCACCTTTTCGTTTTGTAATGATATCCGCATATTTTTGAACAATCTCCACGCTGCCCGGTACTGTAAACGACAAACCTGCATTCTGTATGACTTCAAGATCATTGATATCATCGCCCATATAGGCGACCTGGGACATAGCAACCTGATACTTTTCACACAATTTTTTTACAGTCTCAAGCTTGTTCTGAATCCCTGTTTCCACGATATCCAGCTTTAACTTGTCTGCCCGCCGTTTTACCATAGATACATCTTCCCCTGTGACAATACCGCACAAAATACCACGTTCTTTCAAAAGCCGGAATCCCATTCCGTCCAGAGTATTAAATTTTTTCAGCTCATCCCCATGTTCACTATAATACATCCCGCCGTCAGTCAGACAGCCGTCGCTATCCGTCAGAAACATCCGGATCGTATTTCTGTTCTGTCTGTCAGCCTGACGCAGCCTTTGTTCCAGCAACTGCTCAATGATCAGCCAGTCACCTGGTTCGTCAATCTCTAAAAAACTCTCCTCTGACACCGGACAGATTTTTATATTGCCTGACAAACGATTTTTCGTCTCTAACAATGCCTTACGGGAAGTAATATAAAAAGCTCCGTTTTCCACATAATAAGCATCCATTTCCTGTCTGCGCGGCCGCCGGAAGACATCATAATTTTCAGGTACTGCGCAGCCATCCGGCCCGGTCACCCAGTGAAATCTTTTCTGCGGCACGGCAGACAGCACACTGTCCGTATGTTCCGTCTCATACAGGGCAAACCCTCTGTCTATTTCTTCTGCGGTCAGCAATGGGGATGTTGCCTGTATCAGTACGATGGTATCAGACTCATATTTGTTTGCAAATTCAAGCATGGCAGATTCCGTAGAAGCTGTATCCGTCGCTGACTGTGCACTTCTTCCAATGACCTGAAGTTTGGAAAATACCGGATCCTGCAGACGAAATTCTTCAACTGTCCTGCGTATCTCATCGCTATCGGTACACACATAGACGATGTCTGTCTTTTTACTTTTACATGCAGCCGCTGCTGTCCAGTATACTAATGGTTTCCCGCACATTGGCTTTATATTTTTTAACGGAATCGACTTGCTTCCGCCTCTAACCGGAATAAACGCAGCATTCATCTCAACGTTCCTCCCTGTACTTTAATTTTTCTCTTTGCACGGCCTCAATCGGCAGAATCTCCTGTTTTTTATACGTCAGGGAATCATATACGGCGTGGAGGTTGCGCACCAGCTTACGGATTCCATCCGGTTCCAGTGAAGCTGCATGATCCGTGCCCTTCCACGTTCTGTCCAGCGTATAATGACGTTCGATCACCCCGGCCCCCAGCGTATAAGCTGCCACATCCACAGCTATACCCAGATGATGGCCGGAAAAGCCTATCTTTTTTACCCTTTCCCCATAAGTATCCCGGATCCTTTGAATCTCCATCAGACATACATCCGAAAATGGAACCGGATATCCGGACGTACAGCTGAAAATCACCAGATCCTGATTACGGCCGTTTTTTTCAAACAGGGCAATCAGCGCTTCCTCTTCTGCATGCGTTGTCATTCCAAGAGAAACCTGTATCTCACCTTCATAATGATCACAAAGCCACTGCAGCATACGGTAATGATTATTGCATGCAGACGGAATCTTGATAAACTGTGGATGCAAAGCTGCGATCTCCTTCGCGGAAGTCAGATCCCAGACAGAAGTAGCATACGTAATACCTGCTTCCTCACACCATTGTTTCAGCTGCTTATGCTGATCCGCTGTAAACTCCAGAAATTCTCTGTGCAGACCATACGTATCGCCATACGCATTTTCCGGATGCGGATGCGGTGCCTCATACTGCTCTTTTGTCAGTAATTCTTTGTTGCAGCGCTTCTGAAATTTGATTGCATCTGCCTTACAGAATGTGGCTGCTACCTGAATCAGTTCTTTCGCGATCTGCATATTCCCTTTATGATTGCAGCCCGCTTCTGCTATAATATACGGTTTTTGATACATGATCATACCCTCCTCTCCAAATCATACCTGAATCTTTTTCCATCCCTTCTCCACAGGCAGTTAAAGATCACTATTTTTTACTATATCCATCATCTTCCCTACACGCACTTCATAGGAAAACAGTTCTCTGACTTTCTGAAAACCATGAAAAGCAATTTCTTCACGCTCTTTTTTATGCTCTAAATAATAGTCTGCATAATAGAATAATTCTTCTTCACTTCCATATAATACGAGTTCTTCTCCATCTATAAAGTTATCCGCCAGTTCCTTTTGATAATTCGATAACAAAAAACCACCAACTCCCATAATATCCAACGCACGCAGCGGAATCCCACTCTGGATCGAACGTAATGTAATGTTCAGATTGATTTCAGACTGATGAAAAACTCTGGGCATTTCCATCCGGTAGTCTATAATTCCACCATATTTTATATTTTGAAACCCTTTGTTAAGAGCGGAAGCCGTATAAAGTGTCACTTCATACCGTTCAGACAGGCTCTGCAATAATTCTGTACGTTCTTCCGCTGTTATTTTTGCATTGATCATATCCGCGTAAATCTTTCGGATATCAAAATAATAAGAAGGATCCAGATCCAGTCTGATGTAGCGCTTCAGATCTTGTACAACAGGATCATCCAAAACCTCTTCAATAAAATTATATCCATATACTTTTTTCTGCGCCTGCATCACACCTTTCAGATATCCTTTCAGATAATCCGGAAGATACAGAACCTGATCATACATATTGTTCTCATAAAGGCTTCCCACAAAACTAATTTTATTCTGATAATCGCGGTCCTCTTTATTCCACTGTTCATAGAGACGGGTCGTATGAACAGCCAGCGGAAAATGAAACAAATGTGGCAAATTCAGCAAACTTAATCCTGAATACTGAACATAATCAAACACAAAAATATAATTATATGTTCCTTTTACCGCAGGAGAACAAAGCGTACCATGCGGACAATCATAGATCCATGAAATATATCTGATCTGAAATCTTTCTGCTGTCCTGGCTATCAACGGAAAAAAGTTAAATGAAAATATAAAATCATAATGATTTTCCTGCAAAATTTTCTCCAGATTGTTTGTAAAGGCCTGATCCGTCTCATAATTTGAACATGGTATTGTACATTTCACGACTTCATATCCGAAAGTCAGAAAGGTATCTATCATATCCTGCATTGTATTTTCGAACCATGAATAATATAAGATCTTCATGTTATACTTCCCCTGATTTTCTATCTGTCTGGTATATATTATTTATTTATATCTGATCTATATTTTTATACTGATCTATATGTTTATCTGCTGGTCTGTCAGCAAATACGCAATTTTTTTATGCAGGTCACGATCATCTGCGTTCCATATCTTTTCCAGCAATGGATTATTTATAAACTCCTGCCTGTATGGAAGGATTTTTCTTTTTATCTCCAGGAATACGTCATCTTTTATTTTTCCGTACCTTCGCAGATACGTTTCCACCAGTCCTATCGTATTTCTCATCAGTATTTCATTATATGTATTCTTATATGGCTCATACTTATTTCTGTCTTTCAGTTCCTGCAGCATGATCAGATGAACATCCAAAAAACCCATCATATCATCTATCCGGTCCGGATCAATGGAAGCGGACTTTTCCTGTAACATATGATGGTAAAATATTTCATCTATCATATAGATCCTCTGAACATACTGATAGATTAATTCGGTAAAACAGATATCATCATAAATATACCCTTCCGGAAACCAGATCTGATTTTCCATAATCAGATCTTTACGGTAAATCTTGATCCAGATAACCCACGGAAGGCTCATCGTAATGAATGCGAGTCTTTCCTCTGTATTTGTGATTTCATAAAAAACATCTGATTTTTCAGATATGGAATCACAGAATCCATCCGCAGATTTCCTTTCATTCATCTCCCAGGTATCATATTTACACATTACAACATCACAACGATAGTCTCTGGCCTTCTGATACAGGCTTTGAAACATCTCCGGTTCAAATGTGTCATCATCGTCCGCAAAGCCAACATACTCAGAAGTTGCATAAGATAGTCCAATATTTCTGGCTTTTCCCTGTCTGCCATTTTTTTCACAATTCACCACAAGCACATTTTCAGGATATTTTTTCTCAAAATCAAGCAAACACCCGAGTGTTCCATCCGTAGAAGCATCATTCACAAAAATCACTTCCAGATTGTGCATTCCAATTGTCTGGTTTTCCAGCGATCTGAAACAGCTGTCTATCGTCTTTTGCGCATTGTAACATGGAATAATGATACTAATTTTTGCCATCTGATTTCTTTCAGCCTTTCACTAACATAATTTTTTCCAGTAAATCTGCAATCTGATGCAATACCCCTAATCGTTCCGCACTGGTTAAAATATCATTCAGCCGGTGCTGCAGCGTACCTGTCCGCACATAATCGGATTTATATTTTAGCAGGATCTGACAGCTTGCAAATAAATAATTCACCATACTTCCCGAAACTCCGGTCGTGGAATAACCCGCCTCCAGTAATATCTCGTTCAAAAAAACAGCTTTCTTTACTTTCGCCATCTGAAGTACCAGATCGTAATCCTCAAGCGCTTTCATTTCTTCATCAAAAAACGTTGTCTGCATGATACAGTCCCGACGCGCTAAAATCGTCGGACAGCCTATCAGATTATCATATAACAGCTGATCAAAAATATACCCAGATTTTTTACTCAATGGAATCGCGTCTGATGGTAAAATAATATATTGTTGTTCCAGATCATATCTCATTTTATGATAACAAAATCCTGTATCTGCATCCGCATGCACCAGGACATCCATCTGTTTCTCCAGTTTATCCTGATGCCAGATATCATCCGAATCTTCAAACGCGATATAATCATAACGCGCATGTTTTAATCCACAATTCCGCGCCGCTGAAGCCCCGCTGTTTTTTTCCAGCTTATAATATACGATCCGCTCATCCTGCATGGAACGTACCAGTTCTTCAGTATGATCCGTAGAAGCATCATCAATAATTAATAACTCAAAATCCGGATAACTTTGATTTAGTACACTGTTTACCGCATCCTGCAGCGTATGTGCACGATTATAGGTGGGCAATATAATACTTACTTTTTCTTTCATCATTTTCTCTTTCATTCTATCTATTCTGACTTCTTTTTGTCACTTCTTTACTAATTATCACACAATTTATGATATATAAAACATTACCATCATTTTATTCGTTTGTCAATTTCCATACTATTTTAAATCAGCTTTACGTTTCATACAGCGTAAAGCCTTATCCAAACTGCTGCCATACAATGGATTCTGCTCTTTAAACATTAATTTCCTTCTGTCTTTATCCGATATAAAATATGGTTTTATTTCATAATATTTAGGTTTTAATTACAGTTAGAATAGTAAGGAGATTATCATGGACTTCCCCGTAAATTTTTTCCAGGATGAATACCGGTGTGATTTTCTTGTCAGTGAACTGATGAAACGTACATGGGCTGCCGAAATGGAAATCCTGCAGATCGTTATTAACATTTGTGAAAAAAATCATATTACCTATTACGCAGATGGTGGAACTCTGCTGGGTGCTGTACGGCATAAAGGTTTTATCCCGTGGGACGACGACATTGACATCGCATTAAAACGGACTGATTACAACAAATTAATCCAGATTTTACCAGAAGAACTTCCGCAAGGCTTTGCCATTGCCGGTATGTATGGTAAAAATGAACGTCTTCAGAAAGCCGCTCTGACCCACCAGCTTTGTGTCATTGCGGACGAAACATACTGGAGCTTTGCTTCTTATCTGGAACGGTTTCACGGATGTCCATTTTTACACATTGGCATCGATATTTTTGCTCTGGACTATATTCCAAAAGATCCAGAACTTGAACGGTTACAACTATCTTTAATTCATATCCTCTTTGATACAATCAACAAGATGAAACAATATCAGGAAAATGAAGAATCTGAAAAAAAGCTTGCTTATATTGAAGATGTGTGTAAGGTGCAGATAGACCGGAACAAAGATATCGAACATCAGCTCTGGCGTCTGGTTGATGCGTTATGCTGCTTATATCAGGAAGATGAATGTGATGAAGTGACAAACTTTCCATTTATGATCGGTACTCCTGACTATCGAATGAAAAAAGAATGGTATGAGGATGTTATTTACCTTCCATTTGAAAATATCCAGATTGCCGCTCCTAAAAATTATGACGGTGTACTTACCGCCACCTATGGAGATTATATGACACCGGAAAAGAATACTGCTTCCCATGATTATCCTTTTTACAAGGAAAAGCTTCGCAGTCTGGAAAATCTCCTAAAGCAAAAAGGATTAACCATCAGTGTCACTGAATTTTGCAGAAACTGGCGGAACTATCTGCAAATTACCTGAGTATATAAAACCTTCGATTTCTTTCACAAGGAGATTTCTTCATGATAAAGTTACTTTTTTTAGACAGTCCTTCTTTTGGAAAAGAAGATATGATTTCCGCTTTCCGGAAAAGGAATCTTCACGTACAGCTATTTCATCATGATAAATTAGACGAATATAACAATAAAGAATTTGATGATTATTTTGATTCGGTTGCAGATTCTGATTCTTATTCTTTTGTATTCTCCTTTAATTATTACCCATCCATTTCCAATGGGTGCATGCGCAGGCATTTAAAATATTTATCGTATGTATATGACAGTCCGCTGGTAACGCTCTATTCGTATACACTGATTCATCCATGTAATTATGTCTTTTTATTTGATAAGGCCTGTTATCTGGATTTTGCAAAAGAAGGGATTCAGACCGTAT
>CANTHI010000184.1 GCA_947653505.1 uncultured Eubacterium sp. | reverse complement strand
CCTTGTAATAAGAATCAGAGGATACCACAACAATATAAGTAAATAAGTAAAGGAAAAGAGCAGTATGAATGAGATCAATAAATAGGAAAAAAAGACCCGTTTAAAATAACTGCTCCTTTTAAATTCAGTATGAATCGTTTTTAACGCAGACGGCATAGCAGGATTTCCTTTCGTAATTTTTTATACCATCATACAATAATTTCATGCAAAATTCAATCACAAGAAATGTGTGCAGCCGTGAAAACCAGCGCAAACAGGGCTTTGTAAAGATGGAGTGTGAAAAATCAGACCAATCGTTAAAAAGTATACACGCCTCTGCCAGTACTTTGATAGTTGCGGACGGAGGAATTCGTTAATAAACACAATTGCATTCTTTCAGAGGACATGGCATGCTAAAGCTGCCATATGTTATTAATATTATTTCAAAATGGAGGAAAATGATTATGAAACAGAAAAAGAAAAACAGATGGAAAAGGCTGCTTTCGACAGGACTGGCGGCAGTCATGGCCGCAGGATGCCTGGCCGGATGCGGGGACAGCGCGGATCAGGGAAATTCAGATAAGGCAGGCTCCGGCACTGTTTCAGACAGCGGTAATGAAAATCCGGATTCCGGCAGCGGCGGGGAGGCGGGCACGATCAAAATATTGTTTTTCGGACCCAAAACCGAAGGCTTTGATATGGTATATGAGCAGTACCTGGCTGAAACAAAGGATACACTCAATACCCAGCTGGATATTACATGGGTGGAGCATGCCGATTATCAGGAGAAATTAAATCTGGAAATGACAAGCGGGGCAGATTATGACCTTGTATTCGACGCACCATGGATTCATTTAAAAGAACTGACAGCGGATAATTATTATGCGGATCTGTCAGAATATTTTAACAATGACGCATATCCGGGACTTAAGAAGGCATTTTCCGAGCAGGTGATGGAAAGCAACCGGTGGTACGGCTCGATGTGTTATATCCCGCTGCTGCGTACATACGGGTCAGGCGTGCCGTGTATTTACTACCGCAAAGACTGGGCAGAGGACTGGGGCATTGGAGAGATTGACAGTTACGAGAAGCTTGTGCAGTACTGGGATAAAGCAAAGGCAGAGAATATTCTTCCGTTTTCGGCGAGAAACAACCGCGGATTTTACCAGATCGATACGACAGAGGGCAGGAACGACGACTTGAATGCGCTTGGCATCAGCGCGGTCGGTGCTGGCGGGCTGAACTTTTATGCATATATCAAGGACAACAAACTGGTGGCAATGGCTGGCGAAGGCTCCGGGGATGAAAATTTCAAGGATTTTCCGGAAGGCAAACAGTATGATTTTGGCATCGAGCGCTATGAAACATTTGCGGAATGGCAGAAGAAAGGCTATATCAGTGCGGATTCCATGAACTGCAATGATGAAGAGACGCCGTTTTGGGCCGGAGAGGCCGCTTCCATGATCGGCACGCTGGATGACATTGAAAAACAGCTGGCAAATATTAATACGTATTCGCCAGAGGCGGAGATCGGGGAATTTATCTATGTGGACAGAGTACGCAATATGGAGGACGGCGCAATCACAACGACGTTTGAGGCAAATAACGGGCTGTGCGTTCCGGCATCCTCGAAAAACATTGAGCGGACGATGAAGTTTTTAGACTGGCTGTTTGGAGAAAAGGAGCACCATGACCTTTTCGAGCTGGGCATCGAAGGCACAGATTATGAAAAGACCGGAGATGACCAGTATCAGGCAATCAGCAGCTATCCGGAAAATTTCCCTGGTTATGGATTTACCTGGAATCCGAATTATGTGATGTTTTCGGATGTGATTCCGGAAAATGTACTCAAATACAGGAAATATGAACTTCAGGAATCTGCGTTTGCAAAAAGTCCGCTGGCAGGCTTCCGTTTTGATACTTCCGATATGGAGCTGTCTACGTATATCGCACAGGTATCCGCGATTACAGCGAATGTCCAAACGACAAAGCTGCACGGCATCTTAAATGACGGAACGAAAGATTATGCAACCGCAAAGGAAATGTTTAAGGCGAATTTTGACCAGGCATACGCAAACGGCGGCGAGGAAATCGAAAAAGCAATCAAAGAACAGCTGACAAAGTTCCTGGAAGAAAAACAGAATCAGTAGAAAAGAGGATCATGCGAAATGGAAGCCTGGATCGATATCAAAAAATATGAAAATAAAAAAGAGGACGGGACGCTCCTGTATACATTAGAAGCGTCTGAAGGAAATTATTTTTACCAGGACGGCATGCAGGAGCGCAATGAAAAGGTATGGGATATGGAACAGTATCCCTGCCTTGTCCTGGAAGCATGGAGCGAGGAAGACGCACAGGTCTGCATCAGCCTGGATATCGTAAAAAACCGCTCTCCAAAACCGGAAAAGCATGCAGCTTACCAGACAACGCTCGGACTGGCAAAGGGAACTAACAGGGTCTGTATTCTGGCAGACCAGTTTGATCTTGCACAATCTCAGTCTTATTATCTGCGGTTCGTACGCGGGATCTGTATCAAAAGCACGTGCGGACTGTCGGTGGAAACGCTGCGTCTTCAGATGGGCAGCCGGATTGCAGTGCGCGCGAAATTTCTTTCAAAGGCGGTGTCAGACGGGGACGCTGTTTATCCAGCTGATATATGGAACTGCACACCGGAGAGGGTAAGAGTCCGGATCGGATACAAGCCTTATGGATGGCAGGCAATGGAGGCCAGCGCCGATACGGCAGAGCTTCTTTTAGAACCAGGCACACACGCAACCGTACAGCTGCGTGTGAAAATGTCAGAGCGCGTGGCGCCGGGAGGCTATGAGAAACAGGACTTTTTCTTTATACCGGACGGGCAGGGCCAGGAAACAGTCTGGCTGAAGCTGTGGACGGTGCACCCTCTTCCGTATCCGCATGTATGGGCAGATAAAAAAGAACTGGAAAAAGCAATAGAGAAAATGAAAACAGTTCCCTGGGCAGCACGGCAGTCTGCGTCCTTAAGAGAACGGTCAGACCGCTGGGAGCCGCCTGTTATCGATACGGATAAGCCCTATCTGTTTGAAACTCACCATGCCCATGATGCGCGCGGCGCGGCGTATCTGTACGCGCTTATGGGAGAAGATGCTTATGCGCAAAAGGCACTCTGCTTTTTAAGGGAGCTGTCAGATCCCGAAAAAGGCTATCTGCGCCTTCCCTGCGCCTGTAACCAGGAGCTGGTGCACGAAGGAGAATTCTTTAAGAGCGCAGCGGCCGCGTATGACATGATTTACGATTTCGAGGCCCTGACGCAGACGGACCATGCGCGGATAGACGCGGTGCTCTATCGAGCAGTCCGGCTGTTTGACGGCCAGCTGAAAAAAGGGGAGATTTCCAACTGGACACTGGCCGAGCTGTGCGGCGGGCTGTACTGTGCCTGTGCCCTGCAGGACATGTACTGGATCCAGCGGTTTTTATACGGAACCGGCGGGGCGGCAGAGCATCTGTCAAAGGGCACACTGGGAGACGGCTGGTGGTATGAGGCGTCAATCGGCTATAACCTATTAAGCGCCGGGCTGTTTTCAGAAATATCACATATTGTCAGTCATTTTGGCATCAATTTTAAAGATATCCAGGTTCCGGCTTCCTATGCGAAGAGCGTCTTTGGAGCGGAAGCGCTAAAAGACGGGCTTGTAATGGAAAACTGGGGTCCAGGGGGCGGCAGCAGCCGCGGGATTAAAATGCTCTGGGACAGCCTGCTGCCATTTTATGACTACCGGGGCGTGATATTCGGCATTAATGATTCGACAGAAACCAGGGCCTGCGGCTGCAGCCGGGATTTTAATCCGCGCTATGATATCGCGTATTACCTGTATGGGGACGCGCGTTATGCGCAGCTTTTAAAACAGGTGCCGGAGGAATCGCGCGATCTGCTGTTCGGCGCCGAAACGCTTCCGGAAGCCTGCCCGGATGAAGAAAAAACCTGGAGCAAAAATGCCTGTGCGGATAATGCAGGAGTCATCGTACTGCGTTCCCGCACTCCCGGCCGCAGTCCGCGGGAGCAGATACAGGTCGGGTTAAAATACGGCTCACACGGAGGGGCGCACGGGCATTACGACAGGGTCAGCATGACCAGCCTGATGCGCTACGGGCGTTCCCTGACGAATCCGGAAAATGTCTGGTACAGTTATCATACGCTGATGTACAAGTTTTATGTGCAGAATTCCATAAACCACAATATGGTAACGGCCGATCTCAAGCAGCAGGACCCATCAGAGCCAGAACGGCTGCTTTTTTACAGCGGCAAAATGATGCAGGCAGCCGCGCTGTCCAATACAGGCAGATGGTGCAACCCGCCGTACGGAGGCTGGCCGGTGGACAATCAGGCATCCTTGAAGGACCGCTGCTGGGCAGAGGGGCGGTATGTGCCTATTCCCGATGATCCGCCGGAATATGCGGTACGCACGGATTTTACCGAAGAGATCTTAACGCGCCGCCTTACCGTCGTGACAGATGATTTTGTCGTACATTTTGACTATGCAAAAGGAGAAACTGAGCATACGTACCAGTGCATCACGCATCTGCAGGGCCTTAGGGGCATCGAAGGCGTACAGGAAACGGGGCATACAGAACAGCTGAGCGAAGATCCGCTGGGAAGCGCACAGTTTATTACAGACTGTACGCATTATCATCTAAAAGGCACGGCAAAGCTCCGGTTTGCGGCTGAATATACAGAGATGGAGAATAACGGCGGCCGCTGGCTGGATTACAACCGGACCGACTGCAATGAGCCGGGACGCCTGGAAACAGACCTATACCTTGCATATCCGCCAGATGCCAGTCTGGTCATTGGCAGCGACCCGCAGTACCAGGGGGTAAACAAGCAGCTGTGGTATCGGATAACGGACGGATGCCATACGCTGACGGACGGGAAATTTGGCGCATGGATACTTGGAAAGAAAAAGGTGGAGCTGGATATCGAAGGAACAGACTGTCTGAAGCTATATACCAAGGTCCGGCAGGTTATGTTTGAGGAAGGTACCTATGCGCCGATGGAAAAGTCCATTTTCTGGGGAAACCTTCAGATTGAGCTTATGGACGGCACGGTTCTTAAAGCCGGGGACCTTTCTCCTGTTTATGAAAATATATGCCCGAATTATCACGGTTCTTTTCGGCCAGGTATCGATTATGGCCAGGGCGAGGTAAAGATCCAGGGGGAGAAAATGCCGGACGCGCTTGCGGCCGAGCCTCTGGACCAGGATCAGGAAGGCGTGATCACAATTAATCTGAGAGGATTAAAAGCAAAACGTTTCTCGGCCTGCATCGGCAGCGATTACCCGGTCGGGAACGAAAGCAGGCAGCGAAAATGCGTGGTTTTGGAAGCACGCGGACGCGAGGCATCGTTTATTACACTCTTAGAGCCTGCAGAGCAGGAGCATGTGGTTCTGTGGGCAGAGGCAGCCGGAGAAAATGAAGTTCATGTCGGGCTGCGCGACGGCAGGCAGGTGTGGATATCTGTACAAGGGCTGAAAGATACCCAGCATCCGTCGGCAGCAATTGTGGAGAAAAAAGACGGGGCTGTATTGAGGCACGAGAATACAGAGTAAGAAATAGGCCTCGCGGACGCTGGGTGAGGGACGCGGTCCTGTTTTTCTGTTCCGTTCCAAAATACTTAGAGCTTCTTAACATTCTGGAACGGCACATTCAGACCGGGCAATTCCCCTCTTCCAGCGTCCGGGTATTTATATACATAAACGCAACACACTCATCCTATCCCCGCAATCTGCCGGTATGTATCCGGCCGCCGGTCTCCCATGCGCAGCTCTCTATAAGTACGGCAGTCCCTGATATCTGCTTCACATACGAATACTCCGCCTCTTCTCCTGTCTGCCGCCATCAGAACTGTGCCGTCCGCAGCTATGACCTCGCTGGGACTGCGCAGCCCCTCAATATTCATCCAGTACGGTACAGCCATGGCCGCCGCCACATATACCCCGTTCTCGTAGGCCCTGGCATGCCCATAGACAGCCTCCCACCCCCAGGTGGGGCATACAATCAGATCCGCCCCCATCAGTGCAAGGGTACGGGCACATTCCGGAAACTGCATATCCCAGCAGATACAGATGCCTGTGCGCCCGAAAGGCATGTCGAACACCTGATACCCGCTGCCTGCAGTCAGATAGTTCTTCTCATCCCCGGCCAGATGTACTTTGTCGTAAATTCCCCGGATCTTCCCTTTATCATCCCAGACAACCGCGCTGTTTTTTAATCGCCCGTCCCCGTCCGCACGGTATAGTCCGGCAACGGTCCAGCAGCCTCCTTTTGCGGCAATGCTCCCAATCCGGCTGAAAATCTCCGGCTGGCTTTTGATGATTAATTCCCTGTAATCCTCCTGTGCCTTCCCTGGCTGTCCGGGGTAATTAACCGCCTCTGTCGTTACCATCAGATCTATATCCTTAGCAGCAGCCTCTTCCATCATCCGGTAATTCTGCTCAAGCATCTCCTGCTGCAGGCGGATACGCTCATTCATCGACCATCTTTTCTCTTGATCCGGGAAATTATAAAGTTCATTCTGCCGGCTTTGAATCAGCGCTAATCTCATAAAATACTCCTTCCACGGTATCAATGACGATCTCGCCGCCCAGCGCCGCCACCGCGAAGGACATGGATACGGTAGAGTAAATATTGTAATCCTGCCTCTGGAAGATCGGATGACGCTGCACCATAACTTCCACGAGAAGGTCTCCCCGCGGTCCGCCGTTCGTGCCCGGTTCGCCCTTGTCACGGATACGCACGCTCTGCCCATTGTCAATGCCCGCCGGAATCGTAACCTGTATCTTTTTACGATTGGCAATATAGCCGCTGCCATGGCAGCCCGTACATTTATCCTTGATCACCTTACCACTGCCGCCGCATTCCGGGCAAGTCTGTACATTCCTTACGGTCCCGAAGAAAGACTGCTGGGTAAAGACGACCTGACCCTTGCCGCCGCATTTGGAACAGGTCTCCGCGTTGGTACCCGGTTTTGCGCCGCTGCCATGGCAGGTCGGACATTCGTCTTTCAGCGTCAGCTCGATTTCTTTCTCCACACCAAATACGGCTTCCTCAAACGTAATGTGTACGCTCGTGCGTATGTTGGCGCCCTTCATAGGGCCACTGCTGCCTCTTCCGCTCCTTCTGCTGCCGCCAAACAAATCGCCAAAAATATCACCGAAAATATCACCGAAATCAGCGCCGCTGAAATCAAATCCGCCAAATCCACCGGCTCCACCCCCGTCAAAGGCCGCATGACCAAACTGGTCATACTGACGTCTCTTTTCCGGATCACTCAAAATCGCATAGGCTTCTGACGCTTCCTTAAATTTCTGTTCCGCCT
>CANTHI010000183.1 GCA_947653505.1 uncultured Eubacterium sp. | reverse complement strand
GCAGACAGATCACCGCCTCCCATCCGGCGTCCGCATAGCCAATACGCAACATTTTATGTAAATTGTTATATTTTCGCCTGAGTTCGCGCCTATGAACCAGATTCCCTTTCCCTGCGTTCCTAAAGCCAGCATGTAACACCTTATCTGACCTGCTACGTTACATTACAGGTGGCTGAAATTTTTTTAAAAATCCCTTGACAAGAACCTGTGTTCGATATATAATCAGAACAAACATTCGAATCACCAGCACATAGTCAAAACACAATCTGAAAGAGAGTGACCGAAAACAATGAAATTCCGATTATCCTCACAGATGACCATACAGGAAAAGCTGGAAATATTAACAGATGCCGCCAAATATGATGTAGCCTGCACATCCAGCGGGATCGACCGTAAAGGTGACGGTACCGGAACCGGTAATACGAAACTGGCTGGTATCTGTCATAGCTTTTCTGCAGATGGCCGCTGCATTTCGCTCCTGAAAATACTTTTTACAAATGAATGTATTTTCGACTGCAAATACTGCCTGAACCGCCATTCCAATGATGTGCCCAGGGCATCTTTCACACCGGATGAGATTTGTGAACTTACGATGCAGTTTTACCGCAGAAATTATATTGAAGGTCTGTTTCTAAGTTCCGGAATAATAAATAGTCCCAGTTATACAATGGAGCTTCTTTTTGAAACCGTCTATAAACTCCGTACCGTGCACCATTTTCAGGGATATATTCATGTAAAGGCAATCCCCGGTGCAGAGCCGGAACTGGTCTTTCAGACCGGACTTTATGCGGACCGGATGAGTGTAAATCTGGAACTTCCTACAGCAGAAGGACTGCGTATGCTGGCTCCTAATAAAAACCGGAAAAAAATACTGACCCCCATGCGCCTGATTCAGAACGCACGTAATGAAAACCAGAATGAACTGATGCTGTACCGCCATGCGCCAAGATTTGTACCTGCTGGTCAGTCTACGCAGATGATTATCGGAGCAACGCCGGAGAGCGACTATCAGATCATCTCCGTAGCAGAAAATCTGTATCAGAAATTTGATTTAAAACGCGTATTTTATTCCGCTTTTGTCCGTGTGAATGACGATGCCATGCTTCCTGCACTTCCCGGCGGGCCTCCATTATTACGGGAGCACAGACTGTACCAGGCTGATTTTCTGCTTCGCTATTATGGTTTTCATGCATCGGAGCTTCTGAGTGAACAACGACCGCACTTTAACATTCTGCTGGATCCAAAATGTGACTGGGCTGTCCGGCATCTGGAACAGTTTCCGGTAGAAATCAACCGTGCAGACTATAAAACCCTGCTGCGGGTACCCGGCATCGGCGTAAAAAGCGCAGGCAGAATTATCGGAGCCAGAAAAAGTGCCCTGCTGGATTTTGACGATCTGAAAAAAATTGGTGTCGTATTAAAACGTGCGTTGTATTTTATTACATGCGGCGGCAGGATGATGTACCGCACCAGACTGGAGGAAGATTATATTGTCCGTAATCTGGTGGATCCCAAAGAGCACCTTTCATTTTCCCGGGATGGAATGACATACCGTCAGCTGTCGTTATCTGACATCAGCACTATGGGAAGTTCCTGACTATGCGTACTGGTACCGCTGTCTGCCTGCTGCCAGCTGAACTGATGAACAGAATATGCAAAATCTGAAATGATATTTAATACATTGTGGCTATGCGGACGCCAGATGGGAGGCGTTAACCTGTCTGCCTGTGACTTTGCCTGATAAAACGGAACATGCTATTCCAGAATGTTAGAAGCTCTTAGCATTCTGCCCGATACACAGGCGGCGTAGCCGAAACGGCACCTTTAGCTGCTGGCGGTAGCCAGAAACAAAATAAGTGTCGCGCCCGTCCGGTTTCAAAGAGTAAATGCAGAATGCTTAGAGCTTCTTACCTTCTGGAAGCCGGAACAATGAAACAGGGCCGGTTCCCTCAGCCAGCGTCCGGAAGGCCAATATATATCCGGTTCTTCAAAATGTAACGCCTTATCTTTTATCCGGACTGTTTCAAAATCAGGAAAGGACTCTCATATTTATGACTAAACTCACAAAAAATCATACAGAAAATCCCACAGAAGAAATTATTTTAATCTGCGAGGACTCTGTAGAAGGGATTCTGACAGGAGTATATCACGCTTATGAACTGCGCAGAAACCATGACACCATCCATCTGCAAACAGCAGAACCAGAAAATTACCGGCTGTTTAGCACCTTCTGTACAGTAACAGCGGATGAAACAAAAAGCTGCAAAGTACTACGTACCATTTACAACCGGTTCGGTGATGACGCATATACACAGCTTTGTCAGGCGATGGTATCACATGACCCGTCAAAAGCAGATGCCGTATACCATACTATCGCAACCGGAATCAGCGGTAATTACAATGGCAGACTCATGGATCATCTGAGCAACCATTATATCCAGAAAGTTTTCCGTTTAAGCCGCAATACAGGGATCGAAGTTCACCATATTCTTGGTTTTCTGCGTTTTCAGGAGCTTAAAGATGGTGTGCTGCTTGCCCGCTACAGTCCGAAGAACGATATTACTACGATGATCATGCCCCACTTTGCCAACCGGCTGCCAAATGAAGATTTTGCCATCTATGATGAGCATAGAAAGTATTATGCGGTCCATCCAAAGGGAAAGCAGTGGTATCTCGTTCGCGGAGAGCTGCCATTTTCAAAAGATCAGGAAATCTATTCCGATAAGGAAGCTGACTATCAGATGCTGTACCGGCATTTCTGCCAGTCTATTGCTATTACAGAACGTAAAAATCCAAAGCTGCAAAGAAATATGCTTCCTCTTCGGTTTCGCACGTATATGACAGAATTTGAATGCCAAAATGAAGCAGAAAAACTGTAAGCAAAAAGCCGGAACGCAACATAAGCAGCAAACGATCCGGCTTTTGTGAAAGTTCCCTGTCTGGTCCCGCGTATGAACGGTGCGATACCCGCTTATAAATCATGCATATAGATTTTTTCCATTGCACCCCAGGGAGCTGCTTTTTTATCAATCACATGAAAACCATATTTCTCATATAAATTTTCATGATCACTGACCAGAAAAACCTGTTGAAATCCTACCGTCCTCAGATAAGACATGGCATAAGAAATAAGCTTCTGACCCAGGCGCTGCCCTCTGTACTTTTCATCGACAAACAGATATCCAATATAAGGTGTATAAGGAACATCCGCAATACAGTCCTTTTTGGCAACTGTACAGTAACCTGCAATATCTTTTTCATACAAAGCAACGATTACACGTTCCCAGTCCGTAAAAATGTTGTCAGACATACTTCTGGCTAAAGCTTTTCCGGCTCTCCACGAACAATTTTGTGCAAACAAGCCGACTTCTTTCCAGATAGTATCTGATGCTGTAATGCTTAAAAAATGCATGGATTTGTCCTGGTTTCTGCTCCCCCGCAACACTGCACCCCAGACTTCCTGGAGCCGTTGCAGAGACCATGCTGCATTTGCAGGACTGGTAGATGGCAGCTTAAGCGCGTTTCGTCCGGTTACAGGCATCTGATGCTTCTGATACAGATCATATGCTTTTGCACCATTGGCTATGATCGTATGAATATTGCTTTGTGCCAGCAGCCCCGCAAGGTCGCTCGGCACGACATTGCGGATACTGCTGTCCGAAGAGCCGATAATATCACACTGGTCTATCACATCCCAGACTGCAAGGTGATGCTCTAAGATCAGCTGCTTCTTTTCTTCTATTGTTTCTGGTACCAGCTCCTGGTAAATTCCTGCGAGAAGCTTCCAGAACCGGTTTTGCGGATGACCATAGTAAAAATGATTTTCCCTTGATTTTACCGACGGAAACGTTCCGAGTATTAGAATTTCGGACTGCTTATCCCATACTGGCTCAAATGTATGCCGGATTGTCTGATATTCTCCCATACTTATCTGAATTTTACTGCCGTGCCATATGCCATCACTTCTGCGGCTCCTGCCATAACGGATGCTGATGCAAACCGCACGTTTACAACGGCATCAGCGCCCAGCTTTTCAGCTTCTTCGACCATACGTCTGGTCGCAAGCGCTCTCGCGTCATTCATCATCTCTGTATACGATTTCAGTTCTCCGCCAACCAGTGTTTTAAAGCTCTGTCCAATATCATGACCAAGATTTTTACTCTGGATCGTGCTTCCTTTGACCATGCCAAGCATTTCCAGCTCCTGCCCCGCGATATAATCCGTATTTACAATAACCATTTTTATTCTCCTATCCTTCTGATCTGTTACGCTTTTTATTTTCCTTCGTATGTAATGACAGATGCCACCTCGTAACCGTTTAATTTATCACGCCCTTTTAATCCAGCCAGTTCCATCAGCAGAACAACCTTTTCTACTGTTCCGCCCAGCTTTTCAATCAGCTCGATGCTTGCGGCAAGCGTGCCGCCGGTTGCAATCAGATCATCTACCAGAACAACCTTCTGTCCTGGTTTTATCGCATCCTTGTGCATTTCGATTTCAGCAGAGCCATATTCCAGATCGTACTTTGCGGAAATGGTTTCACAAGGCAGTTTCCCTTTTTTGCGTACCGGTACAAATGCTTTCCCAAGCTGGTACGCGATCGGTACGCCAAACATAAACCCTCTGGACTCTGTTCCCGCAATAACATCAAACTCCACACCATCCAGCAGACCGATCATGGAATCAATCGCCAGTTTTAATCCATCCGGATCCTGCAGGACGCTTGTAACATCACGGAATATAATTCCTGGTTCCGGAAAATCCGGTATAGCTCTTACATACTCTTCCATCTTTTTCATCTGTGCTCATTCTCCTTCTAACCTAAAAATTTTTTCCATTCCAGCCCCAGTCACGAATGCTGGTATAAGACACATATACTTTATCCTGCGGTATTCCCAGCTGCTGTTCATAAATACGGCAGATTTCAGCGGTCATCTTCTCACAGGCCGCAGAAGATGCATTTCCAAACAGACTGACTGCGACAAAAGCTCCTCTTTCCAGCCTGCTGCCTCCCATATACAGACAGTATTCATCATCAAATCCAGCCATAAGAAAACTCTCCGGTTTGCCTAAAATAGAAATAGCCTGACCGAGTTCTGTTTTAATTACTTCCTTTTTTTCTTCTGATACTTTTACTGTGATTTTTGAATCAATAAATGGCATAATACTCTGCTCCTTTTTGTTTTGCCTGATTTCCTACCTTCCTATCATACCACGTTTCGAAAGTGATGACCATATGATTTTAAAGATTTTATCAGATAACTGCCCCTGCAATTTCCTTATAATAAGAGGCTTTATAAAAAGCAGAAACAGGCACCTTCCATTATCCTCCAGAAATGTTTCATTGGATTGCGCAAAAATATCCGCATAATAACTGGCAGATTTTTGTATGATTCGTTCCATATCCAGACCATCTTTGCTGACAAAATGATTTTTTTCTATCCAGTCTGCCTGTTCTGCCGATAGCTCTCTTGCCAGCTCAGTCAGAAATCCATCGATGAATAATACAGGCTATACTGACGCGCCCGGCTGATCGTAAAATACTGTCCCTGATCAATCATTGCTTTGATCCGCATCAGTCTGTCGTCAATATTTACCATATAATGCAATAGTGGTTTACAATCCCCGTTCACATTAAATACTTTGCGCAATTTACCAGATCTCCCTGTCCTGATTCACTGTCAGCTTCCCTCTGATCCTGCACTGCTTTCTAAAAAATGCGATCCCATAGCAGATGACTGTCTGATAATCATCCAGAAAATAACCCGCATAATTTCTATGCCCAATCTGCCTGACCGCAATCCCGCAGTCAGCTTCCATTGCTTCTCTGGTCCTGGAACGCTTTATTTCAATCACCATGATACGCCTGTTTTTCGTATCACTGACTACAAGATCCGGCCTGCCCTCCCCATATTCCCGGTCACTTTGTACCGCATACCCGAATCCTGCAAAAATACCTGCAAGAAATGCATGATAAAAATCTTCCTTATAATTATAATAACTGATCGTCTGAAACAGCCACTCATTCAGCAAAGCAGACGCCCTGTCTTCTTCTCCATTCCATAAAGCATTGATAAATGGCTGACGGTTCGTCTCTGTCATACTGTCTTTGAACCATTCCGCAATTGTATCTGTAAAAATCTGCCGCACCTCTTCATTGGGAATACGTAATAATGCTTCCCCCGCACATAGCTGTTTTTTTCTGTCTGCTTCTTCTGCAGAACCATTTGTTAAGTATCCTGTCAGATACAAAACACTCCAGAAGTTTTCCTCAGAAGCATACAGGCAGTCATATGTCAGATCCTCGCAAAGCCTGACTCTGACCGTCCCTCCTGCCAGCAGCATTTCCAGTTTTTCTGTTATATTATACTCTTTTTGTCTGATAAAATTACGAATCAGATCATTGTGACTCGTATTCTTCCAATAACCGGCCGGCTCCGCATCCGGGTCACATTGCAGATCACTAACATAATTTAACACATCCCAGGGACAGTAAATGTGTGCACGTCCAAACCTGTATCCATCGTACCACTGCCTGATTTGCAAAAGACGTCCCAGGAATCCCTGTTCCTCCAGTAATGCTTTCACTTCATCTTCTGTAAAACCAAACACACTTTCAAAACGTCTGCCTGCCAGCGCATTCGTCGTAAAATGATTTGCTCCCGTAAAAATGCTCTCACCTGAAATACGCAGACATCCTGTAATGACTGCAAACTTTAAATAACGATTTGATTTCAATGCTTTGCTGAGCATACCACGGATACTGTTTAACATCTGTCTGTAATATCCATTTTCATTCGCTTTCGCAAGTGGTACATCATATTCATCGATCAGCAGGATCACAGGTTTCCCATAGTGCTCATACATCATCCGCGTCAGAAAATACAGACTGTTGCGTAAAGCTGTCGCGGATGCCGTAAAATTCCGCAGCTGCAGCAGCATCTTTTTATCTGCTTCATCAATATCCGTACGTTCCAGCAGATAACCGTGATCCACGCACAGCTCTGAGATTACAGCCGCCATCTGCTCCTGTGCCTGTTCAAAGTTAAGATCTTCAATATCCTTCCATGTAACAGATAAAACAGGCCACTGATTCATCCACGCTTCACACAGTTCCTTTTCTTGTGACACCGCCAGTCCTTCAAACAACCATCCACTTTTTTTCCGAATGTCCAGAAATTCGGCCAGCATACTCATCGCAAGCGTCTTTCCAAAACGTCTGGGTCTGGTAATCAGCGTAACTTCAAACCTCTCCTGTAATAAAAGTTCTTTAATAAAAGCCGTTTTATCCACATAATAATAGCCTTCTGCACGAAGCTTTTCAAAACTATCTATTCCTAATGGCAT
>CANTHI010000182.1 GCA_947653505.1 uncultured Eubacterium sp. | reverse complement strand
TTCCTTAAATCCTGCAAAAGCTCCATCCGTACAAATACATCAAATCCAATCTGGTCTTTTCTTGGAATAATCTCATGATCCTCATAACTGACAATATTTGTCCTGCCTTTGAACTCGCTCATCAGTTCAATTTCTGTCTCAAATTTTCTCAGCTGGTCTTCAAAATATTCCCTGGTATTGTTTTCAGAGCCACAGGTCAGCTCTGCTTCCGCCAACTCATTCTCATCTTTTGGAATGGATATTACTTTCAATGCACTGTAATATTCTTTTCCGTTATAATCTGTACTTTTAATCTTGTAAACCGCTCCGTAGCTGCCCTCGCCCAGCTTTTCCGCGATCTGCCATTTTCCGAAAAACGGCTCAAACTGTTTTAATGTATCTAATGTCATTTTCAACTCTCCACTTCCCCTGAATTTCTGCCAGTGCTTTACACTGCAGCTTTATCACACGGAAATACCCTGCACCATCATTGCCGTCACATTGTCCCGGCTTCCGCCCTGCTTCGCAGCATCCACCAGCTCACGGGCTACAGACACAGACGGGTTCCGCCCTGCCATTTCCCTGATCTGCGGAATCTTCACGCCATCAATCAGGCCATCCGAAGACAGCAGATATCTTTCACCTGGTTCCATTGGACCGGCCACATAAATATGCGGCTGGATCATAAAGTCCTTTGGATTTTCCCCCAGACACTGGGTCAGCTGCCTTCTCTCCCGGTGTTCCCAGCGTTCCTTTTCCGTAATCTCTCCTATTTCATACAAATGATTCGCATAATTATCTGGTACGGTTACAAGTCTGGTTCCGTTCGGATGAAAACGAATGCAGATGCTGTCTCCGACATTTGCCACGACCGTACGTGCAGAATCCGCATAGAGCAGGACAACCGTGGAACCTGCAAAATCCCCACCGCTTCCCAGATTCCCATAAACCGTTTCGTTCATTTTCTGAATCATACGCCCAGTCTCCTGCTCCAGCCTGGAGGTCGGCAAAGCTGTAAGCGCCCTTATGTCAACCGTTTCCAAAACACGGCACGCCAGATAGGATGCATCTTCGCCTCTGCTCTCGCCACCCATGCCATCACAAACGGCAGCCAGAACCGCACCTTCGCATTCTTTGCATGTTTCATACCGTCCCAGCGAGTGATAGGTCAGCACGGTTTCCATCAGATAAAAATTATCCTGATTCACCGTTCTGACGGTTCCGGCATCTGTCACTACTGCAGCCTTCCATACCGCTTTCTTCCTAAATTGAAAAAAACTCACAGACTCCTCCTTCTGTTTACAATTGACAGGTCCCTCACCTGTATACCACAATCCTTAACCAATCACATAACCACTTACCTGATATCCCTGTTCTGCTCCGCGAAACCAGTAATAGTCCACATGTCTGGCCAGCCGCGTCTTTTCGCCTTTTTTATTCAGATAATACAGATCATCGTCCTGCACTACGAGATAAGTGCCGCCACCCAGATAGGTAAAATCACTGATATCTTTCAATACATTCTGATCACTTCCATCCTTGTCATAGACAGCCAGCTTTCCATCCAAATGTTCTGTATCCCAGTCTGTCACCCCGGTGACTGTCCCGTCGTCAGCAATAAAAATACCTTTTCCGATACTGGCATTTTTCGCCACAATCTTTTTGGAACCATCATACCGGCACAGATCACCTTCAGAATCTGAAATATCATCAAAATAATAAAAAATATTTTCGTGAAATCCACAGGCGGTTCCTTGTTTTGACAAAGATTCCGCTTCTTCCAGTCCATCTTTTTGTACTTTGTATGCTATAATCTCGCTGCCTTCCTCTTCATTTCCTGTTACGATCAGCGTCTTTGCATCCTCAGAAAGATACATACCTGATATTGTGTCAAAAGCACGCAGCTCTTCTTCCCCGCTTCCATCAATCGAACAATAGCAGACTTCTTTTTCCGTATCATCAGTCCAGTACTCTTCTTCCACTGCGCTTCTCACATCATCCGTACTGTAAATCTCATCCATCGGGTACTTTTTTTCTACAGAATCCAGACTGGCCTTCGTATAGATAATGCCTCTGCCGGTACTTGTCTTCATACTTTCCACATTTTCACATACTACAGAGTTGTTTCCATTCTGGTAATAATGCACAGAATAATACGACTGTTCCGCTGTTTCTGCTTTCAGTTCTTCTCTCAGCTCATCCCTGTATGCAATCGATTCGTAGTCATTCACTGATTCCTCATAAGCTTCCTCATCAAAGCTTCCATACCATTCGCCCGTGCGGTCATCATAATAATAATATTCATACTCATCACTGTTCCAATAAGTATACAGCTCACTTTCTTCATCATAGTTCCACTCAGACAATACTTCTGATTCCAGAAATTCATCCATACTGCTGTAATAATTCAAATCTGTTTCAGAAATCGCTTCTGCCGCAGATACAGATCTCATATAATCCCTGACATCCGGCTCTTCCCGGTCCGCTTCCGATTCCACATCCGGATCAATCACATAATCATACAAAGGCACCTGTCTGCTTTCCCGTTTGGCATAATAAAAACCCCTGTCGCCCTCCCAGACATCGCAGACATCTTCCGCCGCAAGCTTTGCAGATGTATTTACGCCTGCAACGTAACAGTCTGCAGTTTCGTTTTCTTCATCATAATCTTTCGAATACAAAATAAAATCACTGTTATCTGCTTTTGCCACTCCATTCACATGGCTGTCGATTTCTTCCGCTTTGGCCCCCTTGGTAAGTCCGGCTGCATAGAGCGTATAATCCGCATCTTCCCCGTCATCCTCATCCTCATCCTCATTCTCTTCCCCTTCCAGATAAATGACATATTTCTGATCATCTGTTACCTTAAAATCCACTACCGAATCAGCCAGCTGTTCCGTTTCCCCATTGTGATAAAACCATAATTCATTGTCTTTTCTCAGATAAATTACGGATGCAGAATCAATAATCTGAAAGCCGCCTACTTTCACTCTGCTGTCAATTTCTTTGATGCAGGAACTGTTTGCCGACTCATCTTTCTTTATTTTATCTGCCTGCAGACAATTGAGTGTACCGTAATCCCCTTCTTCATCAACCTTACTAAAATAATACAGATATTTTCCATCTTCGCTATAGTCTGCCAGATAGCCATCATAAGCTTCGTCTGCATTGCGGATTTTTTCAATATTCACTTCCTCCGGCTCTTTTGATGTAATATCCAGAATACATGCCAGTTCCCCGTCTTTTATATAAAATAAATGATCCTTATCACCACCGGAGCCCAAAAAACCACGCAGCAAAAAGGCCATGCATCCCACAAGCGCCACTGCAATCACACCAATAACTCCCCATACGGCCACCCTGTGTTTTTTTCCGGAACGGGCTGGCTGCATTCCCTGTGAATCTCCCATACCCTGCGGGCCGTCTGTTCCGGCTCCCAATGGCACGACCGGCATAAGCATTGGCATCGTACCCTGGTTCGTATCTGCCGTATTTTCACCCTGTACAACAGGAGATGGATCTGCAGCTGCGGCAGCGCTGTTTTCTTCTGAAGCATCCGGTTTCTTCAAAGATACCTTCTGTACCTGCTCATCCGGACCGCCGCCTGCTCCGGTATGCTCCGGCTGGCCGCCGGCACTGGTTCCTCTTGTATCCTCTTTATGCCGTGTCTCCCGGATCGTTGCTTCTTCATCGGGTATTTCATTTTCTGCCGCAGACATAGCCGCTGCGGGCATCTGCGATGCTCCCGGATCAGCCGGAGCTGCGGGCATCTGCGATGCTCCCGGATCAGCCGGAGCTACGGGCGATCCGCAATAAGCGCAGAATTTCACGGTATCCGGTATTTCCTTTCCACATTTTCCACAAAACATAGGTTATCCTCCTCTTCCTGATGGCAGCCAGTCAGCTTTCATTTCCGTCAGGCGTCTCTTCTTTATTTACTTCTTTTTTACTTCTTTTTTACTTCTTTTTTTCCTCTTTTTCTTCTTTAAAAACAATATTCAAAAGCTGCCCGCTGTGCAGATAAGTCCGAAAATGCTGCTGCAGCTTCGCATGTACGGCTGGCGCGTTTGCGCCAAACACTTTTTCGGACTGTGTCTCAAGCAGACGATCCTGCTTCTCCGCCAGAAAAATTGCCATGATCGTTTCTTTTGCAGCCATCACCTTAGGAGAGTACGCCGCCGTATAAATCGTAACTCCCTCTTCCTTTTTCACCGCTGCTGCCAATATCTTTCCCGTCCGCACGGCCTGCACGGCCTGCGTTTCGTCATTTTCAAAATCAAATGTAAACGTGGACCGTTCCAGTATAAACGCACCGTAGTCTGTTATCGCATCCTGATCCGCACTGCATATCCAGATATGATTCTGCTCTTTATCCGGTAAAGAAATATTGGTACACAGCAGCACCAGACATCCAAAAAGTACCGCTGCAGCAACCGGAGTTTTCTTTTTCCACTGCCACTTTACAAGCAGTCCCAGGCGCAGCCAGAAGCTGCGGATACCGCCATTGGTATAGTTTATCGCAAACCGTCTCCAAAAACCGGGCGATCCGCATCTTTCCTCCCCGGTCTGTCCTTTCCCGATCCGGTTTCCAATTGCTCCCAGCCCCAAAAACAGCAGACTCCAGATCAGAAGCATCTGACCATCCGGATCTTTGCCGGACAATATCTGTTCCAGAAAACAGCGGTATGCCGTAAACGGCATCCAGGCAGAAACACCGGCCGCGGCTCCTGGCAGATAACAAACAGGCACCAGACATCCGCTCAGGATCAGGATCCCCAGTACGGCAGGCACTGCCAGCCGCTTTCGTCCTTTCTGATCCGGGCCGGACTGAAATATACCATGATAAAAGCAGGCAGCCGAAGCTGCCGGCAGCAAAAGGCAGACGGCCTGATCCGGCAGAAACGTCCCATCCAGTAAACCTGTCCGCGCACCGGCCAGCTGAATCCCATACATATACAGCAGCTCCAGTATCCACAGCACGCCTGTCATCAGACTTAGTTTACAAAGTGACCGAAAAATATTTCCAGCGCCATATACACGGAGTTTTTCTTCTATCTGTATATTACGGACATCATAGAGCACATAAAACTGACTTCCACACAGTAAAAGAAGCAGCAGGAGCAGAACTGACGCATAATATTGCGGCAATTCCACCTCTCCTGTTGCAGATACGATCTCCATGTTAAGTGCTTCCCTTGCATAAAACGCATCTGCAACATAATCATTCAGCAGCCCTTGTGCTGCCTCCTTTCCAGTCATCACCGCTTCATACGTCCGGACCGTATCTGACATTGCATAGCAGGCCGCTTCCGTTACATCAATCAGATACAATCCGGCATACATAATTTCCTGAAAAAACGCTGTTGCGGACGTCTGCCCGTGATCGGCAAGCAAAATCGTAACAGGCGTGTTTTTTCCTTCATTCACATCATTATAAAAATCCTCTGTAAACAAAATTGCTGCCTGAATCCCGCCCTGCTCAAAAAGGCCGGAAAGCTCTTCTTCCCCGGGATAGACAAACTCACAAATATTTTTCACACTGTCTAAACCCGATATCAGTTTTGACACAAGCAGCACTTCCTTCTGATCCTCTGGCACAACAAGCGCTACCTGTATCGGCTTTGCTTCCACGGACTGATACAGGAAATAAAAAATTCCTCCAACCAGCACTGTCAGCATGGCAGCCATCAGCACAAACCATAAGGCCACACGGCGCATCGCAATGGCAGTTCTTTTTATCTCCAGCCTGATATACTGTATTCTGATTCCATACATAGCCGCTTACAGATCATATCCATTTCCAAGATCATACAATTCCTCGAACAGATCTTCCCATTCACCCCGGCCGATATTACCAAGATCAACGACGTCTTCTTTACTGATCTTCACAATATCAGCACCTTTTTTCAGGTGGACACTCATACTAAAATCCTGACGCTCATCATCTACTGTCAGCCGGTCCAGCTCAAACGTAAAATCTTTCCCTGATCTTTGCATGTTTCCTTCGAATCGCAGTTCGTCATAATCCGGACCAATCTCTACTTCCAGATCGCCGTTTTTATAATTATAGGAATATTCCATCAATGAAGTGCCATCCACTTCAAGCTCCATACGTTCGGTATCATCATTTACAGATCCTGTGAGCTCCATAACCGTACCATAGTTTTCGGATTCCAGCGTCATATTTTCCCACGGCGTATTGCCGCCATGTAATTCCAGCACCATTTCATCCCTGTCAGTTTTTACAAGTACAGCCGCTATCTGTTTTTTATATACATATACCGTCAGATCACAGTCTGCATCTTCCGCAGCATCCCTGATCTCATCAAACAGATCCGAAAAGCTATCCTCCAGACTGTCCAGTCCCCCCAGACGGGCAGATTCATACATCGCACTCATCGTTTTTATATACTCATCTGTCGCATCTTCATAAATATCACACACATCCAGCACAAAGTCCTCTCCCATGTGCATGGTATATCCCTGGCAGCTTCTGCTCTTTTCATCTATACGGACTTCTCTTTTATCGCTTTTTTCAAATTCAACCAGTTTTAACACTTCTTTTGTGGCATTTGCAAATATTTTTGCAACATCCCGTTCCTGGTCCGTCGAAAAAATATTTCTCAGCGCCTCGTCAAATTCCTGCACATCAATTCCTTCATCCTCCAGCAGATCAATCAGAAAACCGCTCTTTTTTTCTGCATAGGAATAAAGATAGGTAGACTTTGATATCTGAGGCACCTGCAGCAGCATTTCTTTATCATCCATCTTCATGGCAAAATCTGCACCAAGCCCCATCACAGAAGCCTTTCCTTCCACTGACATTTCCTTGCCCGGTATATCAGCCGCGGCTGTCATACTGACATCCAGTCCTTTAGCCTTTCCATCCACTGTAACCGTATATTTCCCGCCTGCCGCAATGTCTGCCATATTCATATTTTCTATCAGATTGTTTTGTAAAAACGTATGCGATGCCGCGCGGACAACCGCATAGTTACTGCCAAAAATAATACGCGGCACCAGGTTAATCAGCAGTACCACGATCGCGACAAGCCCGGCTGCAATTCCACAGGCGATTTTAATTCCCTTTTTTCCTCCCCGGTTTTTCTCCTGAACCGGCTTTCCTGTCATCGGATCAAAGCGTCCGGTTCCAGCATTCTGATTCAGCATTTTTCCTGTCATCGGATCAAATTTTCTTTCCGCATTCCCCTGCGGCTGGCCAAGTGGCTTCCCTGTCATCGGATCAAATTTTCTTTCCGCATTCCCCTGCGGCTGACCCAGTGGTTTCCCTGTCATCGGATCAAATTTTCTTTCCGCATTCCCCTGCGGCTGGCCAGGTGGCTTCCCTGTCATCGGATCAAATTTTCTTTCCGCATTCCCCTGCGGCTGACC
>CANTHI010000181.1 GCA_947653505.1 uncultured Eubacterium sp. | reverse complement strand
GTTCCATACCGTTTATGGGCAGATGCTTAAAATCGCGGGGATCGTACGTCCGGTGCTGGGATTTTTTATTGATTTTTTGCATTTGCTTCTGAATATTTTAAAAATCTTAGCGCAGCTTGGAACGAAGCTGACAGATATCCGGATTGTAGTACGGAAACGATAATAAATGTGTTATAAAAAAAGCAGTAATTGTGGAGTGAAGATATGAGAATACTGGCACACCGGGGTGCGTGGAGCGCTCCGGAAGAAAAGAACTCGGCAGATGCCATTGCGCGGGCATTGCAAAGAGGATGGGGGATCGAGACAGATATCCGGGATGACAGGGGACGGCTGGTGATATCACATGATATTGCAGATGGAAATGCACTGGCTTTAGAAGAAGTTTTCCGCTGTTATAAGGAGCTTGGGGCAGATTCGTTTCTTGCCCTGAATATTAAGGCAGACGGGATCCAGCAGCTTCTTTTAGAACAGACTGTACGGTATGATATTAAAAATTTCGCCGTGTTTGACATGTCCGTTCCGGAAGAGGTTGTGTATGAGGCCATGAATATACCATTTCTGACCAGACAAAGTGAGATAGAGCCGGAACCGGTGCTTTATGCGGGGGCGGCAGGTGTATGGATGGATCAGTGGCAGGAAGAATGGATTACGGGACAGATTATTTCCAGGCATACTGGCAATGGAAAAATAACCGGAATCATTTCGCCAGAAATACATGGTATGGAACACAGGAGGCTGTGGGATATTATAAAATCCGTTGATTCGGACAGGATTCTGCTGTGCACGGACATGCCCAAAGAGGCAGAGGAGTATTTTTATGGATAATCGGAATAAAATCAGGGCAGTGCTGTTTGATATGGACGGGGTCTTAATTGACGCGAAAGAATGGCACTATGAGGCGCTTAATAAAGCGCTCATGCTATTTGGAATCAGTATCGGCCGGTATGAGCATGTACACAGCTTTGACGGGCTGCCAACGAGTGAAAAGCTGAAAATGCTCAGCGAACAGCTCTATCTGCCGCAGGAGCTGCATGGCTTTGTGAATGAAATGAAGCAAAGATACACGATGGAGCTGATACAGGAAAGATGCCGGCCGGTTTTCCAGCATGAGTATGCACTGGCCAGATTAAAAAATGAAGGATATGTGATTGCTGTATGTTCAAATTCGATACGCAATTCAATAGAAATGATGATGAAAAAGGCCGGGCTGTTTTCCTATATTGATCTGATCATGTCAAATGAAGATGTAGTGCGCGCAAAGCCGGATCCGGAGATTTATACCAGGGCAATGGAAAGGCTGGGATTTGCCCCTTCGGAATGCCTGATACTGGAAGACAATAAAAACGGGATTCGTGCAGCGCAGGCAAGCGGCGGCTGCCTGCTGAAGGTCGGCGATGTATGGGATGTGAATTATTCTAATATCAGCCGTCGGATCCATGAAATAGAAAGGACAGAGTGATTATGCCAGTAAATGTACTGATTCCTTCTGCGGGAGTATCTGAGTTTTTTAAAAACAGCTATTATCCAAAGGTATTAATGGATGTAAACGGAAAACCGATGGTGCAAAGGGTGCTTGAAGAGTATGCACAGATAAAAGATGTACATTATATCATGATCCTGAAGGAAGAAGAATGCAGGAAATTTCATACAGATCATATTGCACGCCTGGTTACAAATGGAAATTGTGATGTCATACAGCTAAAAAATGAAACGGCAGGAGCGCTCTGTACAAGCCTGATGGCCATATCCTATGTGAATGGCAAAGATCCTCTGATGATCGTAAATAATGACGAAATCCGTGATGTAGATTATAAAGAAGTACTCACCTATTTTGAGTCTAAGCAGGCAGACGCGGGCCTGATCACATTTGAGAATATTCATCCCCGCTGGACATACATCCGTACGGAGAAAGATTACGTTGTGGAGGTGGCGGAAAAGAAGCCTATTTCCAAAAATGCAGTGGCAGGGTTTTATTATTTTCGTCATGGCTGTGATTTTGTGGACGTAGCGGAAAAGAAAATCAGAAAGGGCGATACCGGAAACGGCGTCTATTATATTTCGGGATCGATAAATGAACTGATCCTTGCAAATAAAAAAGTAGTTTATTATCCCATAAAGGCACATCAGTTCCATTCCCTGTATTCGATGGAAAAAATAAAAGAATATGAAAGGCAGGTTACAGACAGTGAGGTCAGCAGATATTCATGATATGGTGAAAGGATGGTTTATCGGAAATTTTGAGCCTTCCCTGTGTAAGACAAATGAAGTTGAGGCAGGGATGAAGCAGTATCAAAAGGGAGATTATGAAAAAAAGCATTATCATAAAATAGCTACGGAATATACGGTTATTGTAAGCGGAAAGGCCAGAATGTTTGACAGGGAATGGAAGGCAGGAGATATCATTGTAGCGGAACCGTATGACTGCACGGATTTTCTTGCATTGGAAGACTGTGTGAGTCTGGTTGTAAAAATCCCGGGAGCAAACAATGATAAATATATGGAGGATGAATCATGATGAACATTGTAATACCAATGGCAGGCCGCGGGAGCCGGTTTGCTGATGCGGGATACCAGCTCCCAAAACCGCTGATTGACGTAAATGGCAGGCCGATGATCGATGTGGTCATAGAAAATATCCGGCCAAAACAGCCATACCGGTTTATATTTTTGTGTCTGCAGGAACATCTGGACAGGTATGATCTGGTAAAACATTTAAAAACCATAGAACCAGACTGTGAGATTGTAGCTGTAGATCATGTGACAGAAGGAGCAGCATGTACCGTTCTGCTGGCAGAAAGCCTGATTGATACAGATGCGCCCCTGATGATCGCAAATTCTGACCAGTATGTAGAATGCGGCATAGATCAGTATCTGGATCGCTGCAAAGGGCGTGACGGCCTGATTATGACGATGAAAGCATATGATGACAAATGGTCCTTTATTCAATATGATGAGCAGGGATTCGTTGTCACAGTCAGGGAAAAAGAAGTGATTTCAGATGAGGCAACGGTAGGAATTTATAATTTCAGCGCCGGATCAGATTTTGTGAGGTATGCCCATCAGATGATAGAGGCTGATTTGCGGGTGAATCATGAGTTTTATGTTGCGCCTGTCTATAATCTGATGATCGGGGATGGCAGAAAGATCGCTTATTACAATATAGGAGCGCTGGATGATGGGATGTACGGGCTGGGCACGCCGGATGATTTAAACCGTTTTTTAAACAGGACAAAAAAATAAAAGATCTGTTTCGGCAGGAAAGGTGAATCCTATGCAGATAATTTTAATCAATTACACAGGAAGACATGGAGGCGGCCCATTAAACGCATATGAGATGACAAAAGCCCTGACCGGGCAGGGAGCCCGTGTTGCCGCTGTCATATCAGATCAGGCTGATAATCTGGAAGAGTGGAAGCAGCTTTCTATAGATAAACTGGTAATGATTCCTACATATGATTCTCCCGTCTCTTTTATCAAAAACCATATACAGTTTAACCTGTATAAAAAGTATCAGATCAGAAAAGAACTGGAAAAGTATGAGGTAAAGGCCATTTACTGTCCGATGTGCACATTCTGGACCTATGCGGTCAACCGCCTGTTTCCGGCGGCAAAGAAATATGTTGTCTGCCATGATCCGGTGCTGCATACAGGAGAAGTCTATGCGTTAGCATATAAGCTGTGCGGCGTAGACCGGTCTTATCAGACGGCAGATGAGATCCTCGTGCATTCCAAAAGATTTATCCGGTATGCGGAGCGCCGGTATCATAAGACGGGGCATGTGCATTATATGCCTCTTGGCCGCCACAGCTTTTATAACCAGATCAGAAAAAAACAAAGACTCGTACGTTATGAAAAGGATAAGACCAACTTTGTTTTTTTCGGGCGGATCTCGAAATATAAAGGGCTGGATATCCTGGCACAGGCTTATCAGAGAGTATCCAGCCAGTGTGAGGATGTTACGCTTACGGTTATCGGAGACGGAGACTTTAGGCCGTACCAGAAACAATACCAGGCACTGCCCCGCGTACGCGTGATCAACCGGTGGGTGGAAAATTGTGAGGTGGAAAGCATCTTTCAGGGAGAAAACCTGATAGCGGTATTTCCTTATACCGATGCCACGCAGTCAGGCGCTCTTCTGGTAGCAATGGAATGCGGGGTGCCTGTGATTGCATCGGATGCGGGAGGGCTTTCCGGACAGATTGAGCATGGGGTTACAGGACTGCTTGCCGCCGCAGGTGACAGCAAAAATTTTGCAAAGCGGATGATGGAATTAAAAAATGACAGGGAACTGTATCAGAAGATTCGCGCTAATATAAGCAAAAAACTGCAGGATATGGAGTGGCCGGCTCTGATGGAATGGAAGGATGATGGATATGAAGCCTGATAGGAAGCAGAAGCATAAGTATGTGATCCGGACCGTATTTTTTACGCTGATAGCAGGGCTGATGTTTCAGGCGCTGAACTGGTTTCTGCAGCCGGTGTGGCTGGAGTGGAATAATTATGATACGGTATATGGATTTTATGAGCAGCCGCGCAATACGATCGATACAGTTTTTCTTGGTGCGAGCATTACCGCAAACGGTTTTATCCCGATGGAATTGTATGAAACATATGGGATCTGCGCATATAATCTCGGAACGGAGCAGCAGCCTGTATTAGTATCCTATTACTGGCTCGAAGAGGCTTACAGGCTCCATTCCAAAACGTTGAAAACGGTCGTGCTGGATTGCTCCATGCTGCGGAAAACACCGAAGATCACCTTTTACCAGAAAGGGATCGATGGTATGAAATTGTCCAGGGTAAAAATAAATGCCGTAAGGGCATATACGAAAAATGCGGATGAGGCGCTGTCTTATCTGTTTCCGTTGTTTGCTTATCACAGCAGATGGAGCTCCCTGACAAAGTCTGATTTTTTGAAACGAAAATATGATGTGGATCACAGCAGCAGGGGATATCATTTTACGGCGGGACAGTATATCGATTCCGGACAATATGATCTTAGGGAAACAGTCAGATATCTGCCGGATCCGGAAGCGGAAGACACACAATTTGACCCGGAGGCACTGGCTTATTTTGAAAAAATGGTGGAGTTCTGCAGGGAAAAGGGGCTGACACTGACGCTGGCCAAAACGCCGGTTTTAAACAGGTGGTCATCTTCGGATCATCATGCGGTCGCGGCTGCCGCTGAAACATATGGATTAGATTTTTTTGATTTTAACTATGCGCCGTGGGCTGATGAGATTGATTATAACCGGGCGCTGGACAGTGAAGACGGTCTTCATATGAATTACTACGGAGCGTCAAAGCTGACCGCATGGTTTGGAAACTATTTGTCCGAAAACTGCGGGGCAGCGGATGTGCGAAAAGATCCCGGATACGATTATATGGAAGAACTTCTGAAAGAGTATCATGCGTCTGTCGAAAAGGTGTTAAGTCTGAAAAGACTGGAAGATCCCTGTGCATATATAAAGACAGCAATAAAAAATCAGGATCATATGGTATTTCTTGCAGTCAAAGACGAAGCTTCAAAGTCCCTGACACCGGCACAGAGAAAAACATTTGCGTCGCTTGGACTAAAGAAGCTTTCAAAAATCGGGTATCGGGATTCTTATCTGGCGGTGATCGAAAACGGGGATATTGTATGCGAATTACTGGAAAGAAACAAAGCAGATGCGGATGATACAGAAGATATTTTTGAGGACGCGGATTTTCGAAAACTGGCGGTTTCCTACGAAGGAAATCTAAAGGATGGGACGGCATACCAGTTAAAAGGCGGCGGAAGAGCGCTTGGAAATATTGCTTCCTGCAAAATAGACGGCAAAGAGTATGCGAAAAACCACAGGGGCCTGAACATGGTTGTGTATGACGCCAGACAGAAAAAATGCGTGGATTCTGCGTATTTTGACACGTTTGCGTCTGATACAAGGGACAATGTGAATATGGCCGCTAGGTTAGAGGAAGAACTGGAAAAAGGAAAAGATTTCAGTGAGCTTTCTGCAAATCTGCAAAAACTGTATTTATACAACCGCCGGTGCGAAGCGTTCCGCTACGCTGCGGTATTGAAAGAGCAGACAGGCAGTGACGGGTTGTGGGATTATCTGAAAGCATATTGGGATAAGCAGGACTGTGTGATTTTTCTGTCAGCGCTGGATGATGCGGCAGGCGCGCTGGACGCTACGGCAAGGGCAGTGTTTGAAGCAAACGGACTGCATGAACTGGCGGCATTGGAATACAGAGACTCTTATCTGGCAGTCGTAGAGCAGGGACAGGTGATCTATGAGAAAAAAGACCACGGCAGACGTCCGATAGAAACAGACGGTATGATTTACAGGTTAAAAAGCGGCGGGTTTGAATCCGGAAACATGTCGTCCATTCAAATCTGGAACGCAGAATATTCACAGGCAGAAAGAGGCATCAACATTGCGGTATATGACAGACAGTTAAACGAAGTCATTGATACGGCGTCCTTTGATACATGCGCGGCGCCGGTACATATCACAAAACAGGAAGAGGTGACAGGATGCAGTTAAATGTGACAGAATGGCTGGATGAAACCGCCAGACGTTATCCTGATAAAATAGCATTTGCAGATAAAGATCAGGAACTGACATTCAAAGAAATACGAAGAAAAGCGCTGGATCTGGCCGCAATCCTTGTCGAAAAAGGGTATTTTAAAAAAGCGGTAGCGGTATATATGGAAAAGAGCGTGGATGTACTGGTTTCTTTTTTCGCGGTGGCATACAGCGGCAATTTTTATTCCCCCATTGACATCAGTATGCCTGTGGAACGGATCCATAAAATACTGGAGATTCTGCAGCCGGAAGTGATCATAACCAGGCAGGGACTCAAAGACCAGATCAGCCAGTTTCAAAAAAATGCGGATGTTATTTTTATAGAAGTTACGAAAGAAGTTACGATAGAAGTTATGATGGAAGATCCTGTTTTACCGGATCCTGCTGCAGACAGCAATTGCAAAAAAGAAAACAGAGACGCCATTGTCCTGCGGCAAAGGGAACGTGTCTGCGACACGGACTTGCTGTATGTATTATTTACATCCGGTTCTACGGGAGTACCAAAAGGCGTTACGATTCATCACCGGGCTGTGATTGACGGAGCGACTCGCGGGCAGTATTTCTGGCATATAGCGCTTCCTCTTTTGAAGCCTACACTGGTTGCAGGAGCGATTCTTTCACTGGTAGGCTCCCTGAAGTATTTCGATTTGATTTATGTTATGACGGGCGGAGGGCCAGGAACATCTACAGAGCTGATGGCAACCTACATGTATAAGCTTTCGTTCTCGCAGTTCAACATGGGATATGGTTCTGCAGTAGCAGCGGGTATATTTATTCTGATTACAGCCGTTGCTCTTGTTTCTAACAAGCTCCTGAATCGTGGA
>CANTHI010000180.1 GCA_947653505.1 uncultured Eubacterium sp. | reverse complement strand
TTCTGCATTCTAAAATAAAGCAGACCCGTTTCCAGAAGGAAGCGGGTTTGTTTTTCCGTATTTCCGGTATACCTGCCGGAAGCAGGCATACCATTAATTTTTTAAAACATTCAGATTGACCAGATCGTGATCCACTTTTGGAGCAAGTTCCCGCATCAGGTCATCTCCCTTAATTACGATGACGTAGTACCGGCTCTGGGTCAGCATATAGTAATCGTCCCCGTCAAAATGGTCCAGATCCCCGTTGCTGCAGCAGATAAAATATCCTTCTTCTGCAACTGGCAGATCTTCCATTGTAATGGAAAGTACATGGGTATCGATCAGATTTACCTGTAGCTCGTAGGCAATCCGGTAATTTTTTGTATCGTCTAATGTGCAGTATACCTCGCGGCCGCCGACGACTTCCCCAAGCAGATCGAACATAGCCAGATTTCCGGAAGATACTTTACCCAGTTGTGAATTGACGGTACCGATTTTCGCGGAATACAGGCCGGTCGGGATGAAGGCCGCGGCCAGCAGCACGCAGGCGGCTGTCTGATGCAGGCGCTGGAAACGCTGTCTGTAAAAGGATAACAGAAAAAACAGGATCAGCGCGCCGGCAGCAGCGATGATCAGGCACCACTGCATGGAGAATTTTTCGGAAAACAGGCGGTAAAAGCCAATGCCTGCGGCACAAAAGGAACGGTAGTGCCAGGTGTCGGTGATCCGCTGCAGGTTAACATATAAAATCACGCTGGTCAGTGTGTAAAAGCAGATTTCTAGCATTGTCAGCAAAAGGCGCCTGCGGTGGTTTTTACATTGTGCCAGTCCGAAAAAGCCTGTGAACAGCAGGATGCCGATGATGCATTCGTCATACCGGGTGTAGATGAAGTAGGTCAGGTCGGTATCCGAGTCCAGGTTTGTGATGGATGCCGGATCGATCAGGCTGATGGCTGAGACCAGAAACGTACCGGCACAGGACAGCAGGGTAAACAGGTAAAAGGAAGTATGCTTTTGGGAGCGTTTGCTGCGGAATGCCTGGATGACATGGGAAGCACAATGGACCACTCCCCAGAATGCGAGTCCGAATGTCGATGTCATCAGTGCCCACAGCTGTCCGCTGAGGGAGCGGCAAAGATTCTGCCAGCCCTGCAGCGTGAGCAGGGAGAGCAGATGGTCTTTCTGGCCGCCCATGCCGTTTTTGGGCTTTAGGCCGAAGCCTTCTACCATACATAAATATGCTTTGATATCCACATTTACATATAAAATAAGAAGCAGCGGGAGCAGCAGCGCTGTAAACAGCTTCCAGTCAATGGCGTCTGTCAGGCGCAGAAACAGTACGATCATAAAATAAGCGGTAACAATGCCGATCGTGCGGTTGTGGGTAATGTAGCAGGCGCCCATGCAGGTGCCCAGCAGGATAGCGCCGCTGACGGACGGATGCTGTTCAAATTCCAGAAATAAATACAGCAGCAGCCATACGAGCAGGTAAAGAAACGTCTCGCTCCATGCAACCGGTCCCTGCGTAATATAAGAAGAGTACATGCATACCATAAAAGAAACGACAAACAGCAGCCAGCGTTCCGCATCCGCAAACAGCAGCCTGCCGCAGCGGATACAGATCAGGTAAGTCAGGACGCCAAAGATCCCGTTGCATACAATCGCGGTTTTATACATCAGGTGCAGGTTGTGGGAGAGCCAGAACAGCGGGGTTAAAATCAGGCTGTAGCCGTAGGAATACCAGTTCATATGGCCGGCAAAGACGTCGGACCAGTCGTGTCCGGTAAACAGCGCCGCATGGGTCCAGTAGCCGTATTCATCGTTACGGATGGCGGGTACATTGGATTCGCGGATGTACCAGATGCGGAAGAGAAAGATCAGAATGGAACAAAGCATGAATAGTAGGATTTCATATTGTTTTTTATATGTGTGTCTCATGATAGGAACTCCTGGTTTTTGATTGATGTTATGGATTTCTGGTTTTAGGAAAAAACAGCGGTGCAGCAGCCGTCTCTAATATGATTATACAAAAAATAAGAAAAAAATAAAGGAAAATTGAAAAAAACACAGAATTTTTAAAATAAGGAGGAAAATCCTTATGACGATACGGGAAGAAATGGAACAGAGGGAACATGCGATATTAAGTCCCTATGCGGCTTTCAGCGATCAGTCCAAAGGCCGGCAGCGGGAAGAAGAACCTTGTGACATCCGTCCGGTTTACCAGCGTGACCGTGACCGGATCCTGCACAGCAGGGCGTTCCGGAGACTGAAAAATAAGACGCAGGTTTTTCTGACACCGAAAGGTGATCATTACCGGACCAGAATGTCCCATACGCTGGAAGTCTCCCAGAATGCCCGCACGATTGCGAAAGCGCTGCGTTTAAATGAAGATCTGGCGGAAGCGATTGCGCTGGGGCACGATCTGGGACATACGCCGTTTGGACATGCGGGGGAATTTATGCTGAACCGGCTGTGTGAGGGAGGATTCCGGCACAATGAGCAGAGTGTGCGGATTGTGGAAAAGCTGGAAAAGCATGGGGAAGGGCTCAATCTGACGAAGGAGGTCAGGGACGGTATTTTAAATCATCAGATGAGCAGCATGCCAGCGACGCTGGAAGGGCGGATTGTACGTTTATCGGATAAGATTGCCTATATTAATCATGATGTGGATGACGCGATACGGGCAAAAATTCTGTGCGAAGAGGATATTCCCGCGCAGTACAGGGAAATTCTGGGGACAAATGTACGTATGCGTTTGAATACTTTAATACATAATATTGTTACAAACAGTATGGGCAGGGATGAGATCCGGATGTCACCGGAGGTAGAAGATGCCATGAAGGGACTGCGCCAGTATATGTTTGTCCATCTGTATCATAATCCGAAGGCAAAGCGGGAAGAGCAGAAAGCGGAGGAGCTGCTGGAGCGTCTGTTCGAATATTATTTAAAAAGGCCGGAGAAGATGCCGGAGCAGTTTACAGATATGATACGCAAAGGCGAACGTCTGGACCGGGCCGTTTGTGATTATATTGCGGGTATGACGGATCTGTATGCGATTGCAAAATTTAATGAATATTATGTTCCGGTCCCGTGGCAGGTATAACAGGATGGAACAGGACGCAAACAGGAAAGGGAGTCAGCCGGATGCCATTTTATTCAGAAGAATTAAAGGAAGAAGTACGATCCGCAAATGATATCGTAGATGTCATATCCGGATATGTGAGGCTGCAGAAAAAGGGCAGCAGCTATGTCGGACTGTGTCCGTTTCATAATGAAAAGACAGGCTCCTTCCATGTGTCGCAGGGGAAACAGCTGTATCACTGTTTTGGATGCGGCGCGGGAGGGGATGTATTTGGTTTTTTAATGGAGTATGAAAATTTTACATTTCCAGAAGCCATGCAGCAGCTGGCAGAACGTGCGGGGATCACACTGCCGCAGCAGGAGATGACCGCGCAGGATAAGCGGGAGTCCGATTACCGTTCCATGCTGCTGGAGGTCAACCGCGAAGCTGGAAAATATTATTATATGCTGCTGCGCAGTGCACGTGGGGCGCACGCGCTGGAATATTTCCGCGGTCGTGAGCTTTCTGATCAGACGATGCAAAAATTCGGGCTTGGCTATGCGGATAAATACCGGGATGATCTGTACCGGTATTTAAAGTCCAAAGGCTATTCAGACCAGCTGCTCAGGGACTCCGGACTGATTACCATTGATGAGAAACGGGGCGCGCATGATAAGTTCTGGAACCGGGCGATGTTTCCAATTATGAATGTACATCAGAGGATCATAGGCTTTGGCGGCAGGGTCATGGGTGAGGGAGAGCCGAAATATCTGAACTCACCGGAAACACAGATTTTTGATAAGAGCCGGAATCTGTACGGGCTGCATCTGGCCAGACAGTCCCGCAGGCCGCAGATGCTTTTGTGCGAAGGGTATATGGACGTGATCGCGCTGCATCAGGCCGGATTTGACAACGCGGTAGCGTCTCTTGGCACAGCCTTTACGAGCGGACATGCCAGCCTGCTCAAGCGTTATGCAAAGGAGGTGTATCTGACCTTTGACAGCGACGGGGCGGGGATCAAAGCGGCGCTTCGGGCCATTCCGATTTTAAAGGAGGCCGGTCTGACCGCAAAGGTCATCCAGATGAGTCCGTATAAAGATCCGGATGAGTTTATCAAAGCGCTGGGAGCGGATGCCTATCAGGAGCGGATTGATCAGGCAGAAAACAGCTTTATGTTTGAAATCCGGATTTTGGAGCAGAATTATAATATGAACGATCCGCAGGGGAAGACGGCGTTTTACCGGGCGGCTGCCAGGAAGCTGCTGGAATTTGAAGAAACGCTGGAGCGGAATAATTATATTGAAGCTGTCGCGAACCAGTACCAGATCGGTTATGAGAATCTGCGCAGGCTGACAGCGCAGGAAGGCGCAGCGGCCGGGCCGGTGCAGCGGCCGCAACCGCTTAGATCCGGCACGCAGAAAAAGGAGCCTCACCGGGAAGACGGGATCAAAAAATCCCAGAAGCTGCTGCTGACCTGGCTGAGCGAGGAGCCGGCGCTGTATCCGCTGGTACGGGAATATATCACACCGGATGATTTTACAGATCCGGTATGCGCGCATGCTGCAAAAGCGCTGTTTGACCAGCTGGAAACGGGCAGTCTGAATCTGGCGCAGATTCCGGGACATTTTGAAGATCTGGAAGAACAGCGCCAGATCGTGTCTGCGTTTCATGAAACGATACGGGAAGTAAAGACACGGGAAGAACGCGGGCAGGCGTTAAAAGATACTATTATGAAATTAAAAGAACATCACCTTCAGAAACTGAAAGAAAATCGTGATCCAGACGGGATGCAGGAACGTTTTTCACAAATGCTGCAGGAGAAAAAGATGCTTGAGGCACTGCGGGAAAAAGAATTTCTGACACAGATGCCGGAAACGACAGGCATGTGAGACCAAGAGAGGATGAAATCAATGGCAAATATGGAAGAAAACAGAAAGAAAATGAAAAAAAAGGATCATGCTCCGGAGAGAGAGGGCACGGAAACGCCAGTGTTTGACCAGCAGAAATTTTTGGAAATTCTGGGCAGTCTTGTAGAACGGGCCAAAAAGAAAAAGAATATGCTGGAATATCAGGAGATCAGTGATGCATTCCAAAGTATGTGCCTGTCAGCAGAGCAGCTGGAAAATGTGCTGGAATATCTGGAGATCCACAACGTGGATGTTCTGCGTATTTCCGATGATGATGATGACGATGATATTTTAATAGAAGATGAGGATGTGGAAGTAGAAAACATCGATCTGACAGTACCGGACGGGGTCAGTATTGAGGATCCGGTGCGCATGTACTTAAAAGAAATCGGAAAGGTACCATTGTTAAGCGCAGAGGAAGAGATCGATCTGGCACAGAAAATGGAAAACGGAGCTGTCGCGCATGAAAAGATTATCATCCTCAGAGGCCGCAGGGACAAGCCGGAGACGACTGTGGAAGAAAAGCGTGAGATCAACGAGGAGATTAACCGTCTGATCTTAGAGCAGGATCATGGAGAGGATGCCAAAAAACGTCTGGCAGAAGCAAATCTGCGTCTGGTTGTCAGCATTGCCAAGCGTTATGTCGGACGCGGGATGCTCTTTCTGGATCTGATTCAGGAGGGCAATCTGGGTCTGATCAAAGCGGTGGAAAAATTTGACTACCGCAAAGGATATAAATTTTCCACCTATGCGACATGGTGGATCCGGCAGGCGATTACCAGGGCGATCGCGGATCAGGCGAGAACGATCCGGATTCCGGTGCATATGGTAGAGACGATCAACAAGCTGATCCGTGTCTCCAGACAGCTGCTGCAGGAGCTGGGACGCGAACCGTCTCCGGAAGAGATTGCGGTGCAGATGAATATGCCGGTCGAGCGTGTGCGGGAGATTTTAAAGATATCACAGGAGCCGGTTTCTTTAGAAACGCCGATTGGCGAAGAGGAAGATTCGCATCTGGGAGATTTTATCCAGGACGATAACGTACCGGTACCGGCCGATGCCGCGGCGTTTACCCTGTTAAAGGAACAGCTTGGCGAGGTGCTGGGTACGCTGACGGACCGCGAGCAGAAAGTACTGACGCTGCGCTTTGGCCTGCAGGATGGCAGGGCACGGACACTGGAAGAGGTCGGAAAAGAATTTAACGTCACCCGTGAGCGTATCCGCCAGATCGAAGCCAAGGCGCTGCGCAAGCTGCGTCATCCAAGCAGAAGCCGCAAGCTGAAAGACTATCTGGAGTAAAGAAGCTGGTAAAACGCGGGAGTGATCCATTATAAGGAAGCAGGCAGAGAGTTAAAATTATCTGGAGTAAGGAATATGCAGAAGTTATCAGGGCGTCTGCAGGCAGTGGCGGATTTTGTGACAGCTGGCAGCCGGACTGCGGATATCGGGACGGATCATGGATTTTTACCGATTTATCTGATACAAAGCGGCAGATGTCCGCATGTTATCGCGATGGATATCCGCAAAGGGCCGCTGATGCGGGCGCAGGAACATATTGCGGCAGCCGGACTGGAAGCGGTGATTCAGACACGGCTGTCGGACGGTATGCAGGAGCTGAAAAAGGGCGAGGCGGACAGCGTGGTGATAGCCGGTATGGGCGGGATGACGGTGCTTCATATTCTGGAAGAGGCCGGACATGTGCTGCCGCAGCTGGAAGAGCTGGTTTTAGAGCCGCAGTCTGATCCTGCAAAAGTGCGCAGATATGTGCGGGAACATCAGATGTATATCGATAAGGAAGATCTGGTGTATGACGTCGGAAAGCTGTATCCTGTTTTGCATGTGGTACATGCACAGACGATAGAATCTGGTGAAGCATGGGAAAAAGCGGAAGCACAGACGATAAAATCAGGTGAAGCATGGAAAAAAGCGGAAGCATGGAAGAGGAAAAGGCGGGAGGTATTTTTGCAGCTGCAGGAGCGCCTTTCAGAGCCGGAGCGGGTGCAGGATCTTCTGGACCGGTATGGGGAGTATCTGATCTGTGTGAAGCATCCGGTTTTAAAAAAACTGCTGGAGCGTGAGGAACAGCGGGAACGCAGGATTTTGTGTGAGCTGGAAAAAGGCATGGGCGAGGCTTTCGGGCAGCAGTGTGTGGGGGAGCGTTTTACATGCAGGAGGATGGAAGCCGGGATGCGGCTGGAGGAGATTGCTTGTTTACAGGAGATGTTAAATGGGGCTGGATCAATACATTGATAAAGAGCTTTTAACAAAATTTGAATTTTACAATTACGGACATGCATTAGAGATACTGCATGATGCATTTGGGGAAGAATGGAATGAGATTCAGGACTGTTTGCGCAGACTAAAGCTGACACCTGCCGATATCAAAAAGGCAGGAGGGAATGAATCACCAATCCCAAAGAAATTTGATGAGATTTTATATCCGTATGGATGGAGGGAAATCAGAATCAGCGGAGATCTGATCGTCAAAAAATATCCAAGACAGTCCGTTCAGCGCAGAGGACGATTTGCAGATGAGCCTTATGAGG
>CANTHI010000179.1 GCA_947653505.1 uncultured Eubacterium sp. | reverse complement strand
AAAACCGGCACAGCCGTATACCGGTATGTGACAGACCAGAAAATTTCTTCCGCCACATGTCCCATCACCGGAGCAAACAGCAGGCTACATGCAGCTGCCAGGACAACAGACGCTCCTGCATAGAGGAGTCCTTCGCATATGAGCATCTGCTTTAACTGCCTGCCCGTCATTCCGACAGACTGGAGCACTGCAAACTCCCGTCTTCTGGAACAGATCGACGTCAACACCGCATTAAAAAAATTCAGAATGCCGACCAGTCCGACAACAAAGCTTAACATACCTCCGGTCAGCAGAAACATCTTCCGGTAACGTTCAAATGCCTGCACATATTTTTGCTTTGATTCAAAATCCAGATCCGGATTTCTTTTTGCGGTGTAGTCCTCCAGATAAGCCTGCATCGATGCGTTGCTTTCCTCCGTCGTATTACACAGCCAGGTCATGACATCCGAAGTGTGACTGTCGTTTGTAAAAACCTGCGCGTTCATGACATATTCAAAGCCACTGTACCCGCGGTAGGACATTACATTTTTCACCGCCACGCAGGCCGCTACCCGGTATTCGATATCCGCGGCTTCTTTTTCTTCTGCCCGTACAGGCCGTTCCCCGCGAAATGCCTCTTCCTGTGAAACCTGCGCTCCGGTTTCTTCGTCAAAATACTCCCATTCATATACATAATGGATCGTAATCATATCGCCCACTTTCGCCCATTGGGAGCTTTCGACCGGCGTATCATAATTATCAGTCAGATATACCGCCGCGACCGTTCGCTGGTCCGGATCATACAGGTCTGCCAGATCCCCGTCCAGTATCTGCAGCTGGCCAAGCGGATAATCTTCCATACCGTACACACTGGCAGATACCGCGAGGTTTCCCTGTGCGTCCTTTTGCGTATATTCCAGCTGTTGTTTTATATCATCCTCAGATTCGTAAAACATATCCTGCCACAGACTGATACAGGCATCTTTTGGCGTATAAACAGAAATATGAAAACGGTGTCCGTATATGCGGCCGCTTTCTATAATCTGTCCGCCCTGCTCCAGCCTGCCAATATCTTCCTCCGGTACTGACGGCAGATCAGGCCCTCCCCAGTCCTTGTTGACCTGAAAATAAGAAGCATCCCCTACGATAAAATCAGAAACAATCTTTGGACTGAGATATTTTTCCATATCGAAACTGTCTGCAATCGCATAAGTGCCCTGAAACAGGATTACTGCAAGCATCATGGAGACCACAACAAGCACGGTCTTTTTCCTGCTTCTTCCAAGATTGGCCCATGCCATCCGAAGCGGCTTTCCACCGGCCCTGCCAGCCCTTGTTCTTTTGTTTCCCACAAATACGTCCGTATACCGGACCGCTTCCACCGGGGAAACCTTTGATGCAATCCGCGCCGGCTTCGCACATGAGATCAGCACCGTTATCATTGAAAACAGCGCGGATACGATAAAAAACCACGGACTCATGATACGTTCCGTACCTTTGACGCTCGTAACCGACAAAAGCACCGGAGCAAGCGCCATCCCCAGCACACTTCCGGCTGCCAGTCCGGCCGGAATGCCTGCGGCAGACAGCAGAAACGCCTGTCTGCGGATCATGCGCCGGATCTGCCTGCCAGTTGTGCCGATCGTCTTGAGCAGACCGTAAAAGCGGATATCCCCACTGACCGATATCTGAAAAATATTATAAATAATCAGGTATCCGGTAAATATAATAAGAACCAGCATTACCGCAACCGCGGCGACCATCCCCGGATCTACACTGGCCGCCAGCTGCGCGCCTGCATAAGCCCAGTTGACGCCGGTACGGATTTTTGTTTTTCCAGATCCACCTGTCTCCGAGGCTGGTAAAAATCCATGACTGCGCAGGATTGTTTCCATTTCTTCTTCGATATGCATACTGCTGTCCAGCATAAGGTCCAGCGTCCACGTTCCCGTCACATCCGAAGGATCCTCCTCCCTGCGTGGATGGTTTTTTACGATCTCTTCCACATAGGACTTTGGCAGAACTGCCATGCTGGCCGGCGCGACCTGGTCATATTCCCACCAGCCGCTTAACACAAATGTATCTGTAATCTCTGTCTTTTTTGTGCCTCCTGTTTCGTACGTCAGTGTCAGCTCCGCTCCGGCCGCAGGCTGCACATCCAGGCAGTTTAATATTCTTGTATCACAGGCAATTTCTTTTGTCCCTTCCTGTGGCATCCTGCCATGCTGTGGATTGCAGAAGCTCCTTTTCAGATATCCGGGTTCCATATACGACAGCTCCGCATGTACCTTCCGGAACCGCTCCCCACTGCAGACACCCAGGAACAGTCTGCCGCCCGATTCCTGAATCATCGGGTCTTTTTCCAGTATCTCCTTCTGCTCCAGTGTCAGGTCTTTAAAAGAACCATGCGCAGAGCCTCCGACCAGACGGAATGTCTGCTGCTGAAACGTATACACCATCGTCCCCGCAATGGTAAACAGCGTCATAAACAGCAGCGACGTCAGCGCCACCGCAAATACCGCTACCAGATTCCGGACGCGGTTCGCCTGCAGGCTTTTCCGTGAAAGCTTTGTAATCACCTTCTGATTTTTTACCCGTATCATGCCTGCCCACCTCCTGAGATCCTGCCGTCTTCCATCCGTACAATCCGGTCGGCAAGCTGTGCGATCTCTTCATTGTGCGTAATCATGACAATCGTCTGCCGCAGCTTCTGACTGGTAAGTTTTAAAAGCCCCATCACATCCTGCCCCGTTCTGGAATCCAGATTTCCGGTCGGCTCATCTGCCAGAATAATCGCCGGCTTTGTGGCAAGCGCACGCGCGATCGCCACCCGCTGTTGCTGGCCGCCCGAAAGCCTGCCCGCCAGACGGTCCCGCTTATCTTCCAGACCAAGTGCACGCAGGATCAGATTCATATACTTCTCATTCGGCTCATTGCCATCCAGCTGAACCGGAAGTGCGACGTTATCATAGACATTCAGCACCGGAACCAGATTATAGCTCTGAAAAACAAATCCTATTTTCCGCCGCCGGAAAATCGTCAGCTCCTCGTCTTTCAGCGAAAAAATCGATTTTCCATCCACAATCACTTCTCCCGAAGTCGGGCGGTCCAGACCGCCCATCATATGAAGCAGCGTCGACTTCCCGCTGCCCGAAGTACCTACAATCGCGACAAACTCCCCTTTTTCCACGGTCAGACTGACCTGCCGCAGCGCGTGTACCGCTGTTTCACCGGTACCGTATACTTTTTTCAGATTTCTTGTTTCCAAAATAACCATCTTAAATGCCCTCCTGTATCTGCTCCGCGCCTGCTTACAGTACCATTTTGCTACACAGGCCGGATCTGTCTGAAACATCCATCCTGCCAGAACAACAGCTTTCCAGCGGATGTTTTTCTGTCTTATACAGATTAGCATGAAAATCTTTCTACATTCTTTCCAGAAAAATATAAAATCTGACAGTTTTGAAAGATTTTAACCATTTACATAAAATATTATATTCCCGCATTTTCATCCCCAGCCCACACATACCCGGTCCCATACACTGTTTTGATATACCGTGGTCTGGACGGATCTTCTTCCAGCTTGCCGCGCAGGCGCCGGATAGTGACCGACAATGCGTTTTCATCGACATACTCCGCACCATCTGTCCAGATCCGGTCCACCAGTCTTGCGCGTTCGATTGTAATGCCCGGATTCTGAACGAGTATTTTCAGCAGTTTCTGCTCTGTTTTGCTTAGCTCCAGTTCCTCACTGCCTTTGCAGAATTTCATATCCGAAAAATCAAACGTAAATGAGGCAGTCCGGACGATCTCCTTTGGTTTGTCCTCCTGTCTGCGCAGCTGCGTATTTACCCTCGCCCGCAGCACAGCCAGACTAAACGGCTTCGTCACATAATCATCTGCACCTGATTCCAGTCCCGCTACAATATCTGTCTCCATATCGTTGGCTGTCAGTAAAATGACTGGAACAGACGATGACGCACGGATTTCTTTTAAAAACTCCATGCCGTTTCCATCTGGCAGATTGATATCCAGAATGATCAGGTCGCAGGATCTGCTGCCAATGATCCGTCTGGCCTCCCGTATCGTCCCACAGGGCAGGAAGCCAAGCGCTTCTGATTTTAAAGCGATACAGATACCATTGCAAAGTGCATGGTCATCTTCCACTACTAAAATATTCTTCAAAATACATAACCTCCTATATGTCTGTATCGTGATTCGTTTCCGGCTGCTGTATAGGCAGATATACAAAAAACGAACTCCCTTTTCCCACCGCAGACTTCACTTTCATATATCCATTTTCCCCTGCCAGAATCTCTCTGGACAGATACAGTCCGATCCCAAGTCCTTCCTCTTTGCAGACGTCAGCCCCACGATAAAAGCGCTGGAAAATCTTCGCTGTCTCTGCTTCCGCGATCCCACGCCCGGTATCTGCGATCTCAATCCGTGCAAACAATTCCATTTTGGTCAGGGAAATCTGAATTGTTCCACCGTCCGGAGTATATTTTACCGCATTATCCACAAGATTACAAACCGCTTCCACCGTCCACTTCCAGTCAAAATATGCGTAACAGGAATCATCCGGCACAAACCGGAGCGTCTGGTCTTTTTCCTCCGCTTTCGCCGCAATCTGCTCTAATACTTCCTCCAGCATCGGAGAAACCAGATCCCACTTCGGATGCATCACAAGCATCCCCGTTTCCAGGCGCGAAGCTTTTACAAGTGAAGCGATCAGAAAATGCAGCTTCTGCGCCTGTCTGCCAATTTCCTGTACAAAATTACGCTCCTCATCCGGCAGCTCCTTTTCCTCCAGCATCTGTGCATACAGCAGCAGGTTCGCGACCGGCGTCTTTGTCTGATGCGAGATATCCACGATCATCTGCTGAACCTTTTCTTTTTCCTCTTCCAGACTTTTCGCCGTTACCCCGGATGCGGCCAGATAATGCGCCAGCCTTGTCTCAACTGAAGAAAGCATGCTTTCATCATAAACCTCCTCCTGAAAACTGCCGTCAGCCGCTGCTTCCAGCATCGCATTCATATGCTCCATAATCCTGCGCATCTGGCGGCATGTATACCATACCCAGCCTGCCGATGCCAGAAGCAGCCCGGTTGAGCACAAAAGCAGACACCATTCCATGTAAATACCTCCTCTGTTATTTCCAGCCAGCCTGTTATGCTCTGGAATTTGGCAGGTTAAAAAAGCAGCCATGTTTCTGCCGAAACACAGCTGCCATATGATACAATGCCTACAACTGAGCCGGAATCAGCTCCTGCTCATCGGTATTCTTATTGCTTTTCTTCAAAATAAACTGTCCGATCAGATCATCCAGAACAATCGACTGCGAGGATAATTCCTGACTTGTCGCAGAAGCCTCCTGTGCCGTTGCAGCGTTTGTCGATACTACTTCTGAGATCTTGTTGACTCCCATCTCTGCCTGACGCATAGCCTCCGCCTGATCTTCCACCATCGTCTTAAGATTTTTCGAAAAATCTGCAATCTGCTTGATTCCGTCTACGACCCCTGTAATTGCCCCGGATGCGCGTGCCGCCGCCTGATTGCCCAGCTCTACTTCACGAACCGAGCCTTCGATCAGCTTTCTCGTATCAACCGCAGCTTTTGCACTCTGGTCTGCCAGTTCCCTGATCTGTGATGCCACGACCGCAAAGCCACGTCCGGATTCCCCTGCTCTGGCTGCTTCAATGGATGCATTTAGCGACAGCAGATTCGTCTGTGATGCGATGGATTCAATTTCAGAAATAATATCCCCGATCCTGGTCGACGCTTCATTAATACGCTCCATTGCCTGCATCAGCGTATTCATCTCTTCCCTGCTGTTATCTGCCTCATTTGCATAATACTGCGCCTTGCGGTAGGATTCATCCGCATTCTGGGCGCTTTTTTGCATCGTTCCGGTAATATCACTAATCGTCGCGTGAAGCTGCTGTACCGCACCCGCCTGCTCTGTCGCACCTTCCGCCAGATTTTGCGACGCAGCCGCAACGTCGTTCGAGCCGGAATTTACCTGACTGGAAGTCTCGCCAATTGCACACAGTGTTTCTGTCATCTGGTCTCTGAGTCCCTTCATGGAACCGTACATTTTCTTAAAATCGCCAGTATATTTTTCCTTTATTTTAGAGCTGACAGTATAATTCCCGCCTGCCATCTCTCCCAGTACTTCTTCAATATCATATATAATCGCACTCAGATTATTCGCCATATGTATGACATGTCTGCCCATATCTTCCACTTCATCGCCCGTATTGATTTCCGGAAAATCACCAGACAAATCTCCGACCGCAAATGTCTCCAGACGCTCTCCCAGACTCGTTAACGGATCCGCGATCCCCTTTGCGATCCTGCGTCCGATCTGTAATGACACAGCCATCGCCATTGCGACTGCCGCAATGATCACAATTGCCAGTATCCATTTCAGAACAGAAAGCGTATTTGCTATTTTATTTCCCTCTGTCACTTTTACCTGCAGCAGCTCTTCCAGCCCTTCATATATATCATTATAAACTCCGGCCAGACTGTTCAGCGCCAGATCCTGCGCCTGTTTACACCGTTCACGGTCTGTCGTGGCCCCCAGTTCCATAATCTGCGTATCCAGCTTCCAGTATTCTTCCAGATCTGACAAAATCCTGTCATAAGTTTCCCTGCCGCCTTTGGATACAATTGTATTTTCCACCTGCGCCAGACTTTCTTCAAAATCTGACTTTAACTGTTCATGCTGCGTTACCACAGCATTGATTGCTTCCTCCTCATCATAACCAATTGCAGCCCGCAGGGAAGAACGGATATCCGCAAACTCAAACATAGCCCTTCCAATGTCTCCCTGCGCAAATCCATAGTTGTTCAGTGCATAAGAATATCTGCCGGATATTACCATTACAGAAATTAAAGCAATGAGTGCCGCAATTGCAGTGATTGACGAAACAACAAAAAAAGACCTCTTCAGCCTTTTCTCAATTTTTTCTTTTTTTAACATACCTACCTTCTCCTCCTTGCCTGCTTTACACCCCCTCCCCGCGCCAAAATCTGGTTTTCCCTGCCGGAACAGCTCCAGACGGAATCTCCGAGCCAGACATCCAAGCCGACTGCGATTGTTTAATTTTTGCACATTGAGGGTAACTATATTTTTATTTTAGCACATTAAATTCGTTTTGCAAGGCAAAATTGTAAATTTATGGATTTCACTGTAAATAACTGGTGCGGTCTGGATAGTGTGTTACATTTTGGCTATGCGGACGCTGGGAGAGGGAAGCTGCCACACAGGCGCGAACTTAAGCGGAAAATGCAACAATTTACATAAAAATGTTGCGTATTGGCTATGCGGACGCCGGATGGGAGACGGTGATCTGTCTGCCTGAGACTTTGCCCGATAAAACGGGGCATGCTATTCCAGAATGCAAGAAGTTCTAAGTATTCTGCATCCAGACTGTGATACCGGACGGGCACGCCACCTAATTCGCTTCTGGCGTTCCGCCAGCAGCTAAAGGTGCCGCTTCGGCTACGCCGCCT
>CANTHI010000178.1 GCA_947653505.1 uncultured Eubacterium sp. | reverse complement strand
AGAATACCAAGAGCTTCTAAACATTCTTCCAACGTCTCAGGCAGACAGGCCAACGTCTCCCATCCGGCTGGTTTTCAAAAACCTTACACAAATTATGGCGAAACATCGTGTAAAAATTAGCCCATAAACATTTCGGCGATCTGATGCAGAGCTTGTGAAAACCAGCTGGGAGAGGGAATTTGCCCCGTCTGCTGTGGCTTCGGAAGAATGTTAGAAGCCCTTAGTATTCTGCCCGATACACAGGCGGCGAAGCCGAAGCGGCACCTTTAGCTGCTGGCGGAGCCAGAGCGAAGTAGGTGTCGCGCCCGTCCGGTACCACAGAGTAGATGCAGAATGCTTAGGGCTTCTTGCATTCTGGAGCGGACACAGCAGACGGGGCAAATTTCCTCTCCCAGCGTCCGCGCAGCCAAAAAGTAACATTTTTATGTAAATTGTTGTATTTCCGCTTAAGTTCGCGCTTATGGGGACTGTCCCTAAGGGGAAGTTTTAAATACAAGTGACATAAAAAGATAATAGATAAAAGATAACATTTTATAAGAAAATGTTATCTAAAGGTATTCTATACCATTCATTTTATTTTTGCAACTCTTATCTGCAAATTGGTTATAATTACTGGTTTTTCCTTAATATTGCTTTTCTGATTTATCACTTGTGTATAAAAAAGACATGGATTTTTCCGGATTTTCTGATAAGTGCAAAACTGGACGAATTTTGTACAGCTGTGTCTTCCATATAAAGGTCCTGCATCCAGGACAGTAGAAAAACCCTTAATTTTCAAGGCTTTCAGCCTTATAAAATTACAAATAACAGTAGATAAAAAGATAACATTTTCTTATAAATTGTTATGTTTACAAAGACATACGGAGGGAACGGATAGTATGAAGGAACTGGATTATGGAAAAATGGGAATGCGCATCCGTCAGGTCCGCAAGGCAAAAGGATGGTCGCAGGATGAGCTTGCAAAAAAATGTGGCATCAGTATGTCATTTTTAGGACATATTGAACGAGGGACAAGGATCATGAGCATGGAGACGTTTGTTGCGATCTGCCTGGCTCTGGACGCGTGTGCAGATGAGCTGCTCTGGGGAGTGGCGCATCCTTCTGAGGCGGTGCTGGATATGTGGCATGCGCCGGAGAAGACTGCGGAAGGTGAACTTAAGAAAAAAGAGGCGGACAGTTATTCCATGTATATCCGGATTATGAAATCGGTAGCAGAGATCATGAATGAAGCCTGAGTGGATGCAAAACCGGGTGTGGAAGGAACCAGACGGGAGATAGTTGGACATGGATAAGAACCGTTCTTTTAGAAAGACACAGGGAACACAGATCGATCTGCAGGATCTGCTGCACAGACTCTGCCGCCAGTGGAAGCAGATCCTGATCTGCTCGCTTGTATGCGCTGTACTGGCAGGAGGCTATAGTTATCTGGCAGTTATGCAGGATGGTGCGGGAAGGCCGGATTCTGCGCAAGGAAAAGATACGGACGCAGCGGATGCAGAGATTGCGGTGGATGACGCGGAGCAGGAGGAGCCGGCTAAGGTAAAGACAAAAGAAGAACAGGAACAGGGAGTGGCAGACGCTGTCTGTCTGCTGCGGGAAACCAGCAGACTGGAAGAATATCTGAAAGATTCTGTACTGATGCAGACAGACGCAAATCACAAAAACCGGACCGTATTGCTGTACAGCATTGAAAACGCGGATCATCGTTCCATGCAAAAGATGATGGAAAGCTATTTCAGCTTTCTGACCAATGGCGGCGCAGTGAAAGCAATCAGGCAGACAGATCGTGCATGGAAAAGCATTGACAGCAGTTATCTGGCAGAGCTGATTACCGTTTCTCAGAAGGCGGGCGGCACTTACCAGATCCAGACGGATGTATCTGACGTGCGTCTGCCGCTGGAAATGCTTTTGTATATAGAAGTGGCCGGAAGCGACAGTGAAATGGCTGCGAAGCTGGCCGGGAGTATTCAGGATGTGCTCCGGGATCATAGCCGGGTGGTGCAGGATATCTGCGGCAGTCATACCTTATCTTTTGTCAGCAGCGAGGCCGGGGAAAAGGCGGATGCTTCCCTGCTGACACTGCAGCGGGAAAAACGATCCATGCTGACGGCGAACCGGACAGCGCTTAAGACGATGCTGGATGGATTTGATAAAGAGCAGAAAATCATGTATCAGAAGGCGGCCAGCCGGATAGCCCAAAGTCAGCCGGAGAAACCGGAGGATACAGAAACAGTAAACACAGGAGTCAGTACAGCCGGACAACAGATGGAAGCTGCTGATTCTGCCAGCGGAAGCAGGTCCGGGGCAGGCAGCGCCCAGAGCGGGCAGGATGGCCAGCCGGAAGATCAGTCTGGGGAAAGCGGCACGGTGCTGGAAAAAGAAGGCCAGCCGCGCAGGGTCAGCATTTTGTATGTGCTTTGCGGATTGCCGGGAGGTGTATTTTTGTACTGCGTGGCCTTTACGGCCTGGTATGTGCTGCGGGATACGATTAAAAGCGCACGGGAATTTAAGCTGTATTATACGCTCCCATTTTATGGCTGTATTCCGCTTAAACATACAGGTACAAAAGGGACCGCAGATACCGCGGGAGAGACAGTAGCGGGCCGTATACGACTTGCCTGCAAAAAGCATGGTGTATCAAAGCTTTTCCTGTCAGCGGAATTTGCAGCAGATCAGGAAGCGGAAAACTGCCTGCAGGAGCTGGCAGAGCAGCTGCACGGATGGGGGATTGACGCGGTGCCGGCAGCGGGTGTGGCGCACAATCCTTCTTTGTGGGACATGCTTTTTGAGACAGAAGCCGTACTGATGATCTGCAGGATGGACACAACGACGTATCAGGCGGTTGACAGCGCCCTGGATTTTTATCTGGAAAACGATCTGGAAATATTCGGGGCGGCCGCCCTGCAGACATCGTACCGGTAACACAGATTCAGACAGAAAACAAAAGCAGAAATGGAACTTTTTATGCGCAAAGAAAATATGCACAAAGAAAATATACGCGAGGAAAAAAAGAATCAATGGCAGGACCGGTTCGTGCGGGATGCCGGTATACAGGCAAAGGCGGCAGTGCTTTTGCTGGCTGATATTATGGCGGTTTACGCGGCAAGCTTTGGCGCGCTGGTCATACGCTATGAGATGAGTATTTTCAGGATCCGGCCGGTTTATATTGAGTCGGCTTACCGGTATCTTCCGGCTAATATTTTTTGCACAGTGGCCGTTTTCTATTTTCTGCGGCTGTATAAAAGTCTCTGGAAATATGCCAGTGTGCAGGAATTGTGCAGCGTTGTATTTGCAGTCGTACTTTCCGGGATTCTGCAGTTTGCGGGGATTCATGTGATGGGGATGCAGATGCCGCGCAGCTATTATGTTCTGTATATCCTGCTGCTGCTTGTATTTGAGATCTGCATCCGGTTCGGATATCGTTTTTTCCGTTTTTTTCGCAATGGATATGGATCGGCGAAACAGGGGACGGCAAACGTTATGGTGATCGGAGCGGGGGATGCAGGCGCGGCGATTTTAAAGGAAATGCGTTTAAGCAGGTATGTGACACAGCAGGTACGCTGTTTTATCGATGACAGTCCGGCAAAACAGGGGAAATATATCCAGGGCTGTCCTGTAGTAGGTGGCCGGAGCAGTATCCTGCAGGCTGTGCAGGAGTATGGGATTGCAAAGATCATCATCGCGATTCCTACTGCTTCCAGGCAGACGGTACGCAGAATTGTGGAAATCTGCCAGCAGACGGACTGTGAGCTGAGGATTCTGCCGGGGACGTACCAGCTGATCAACGGGGAAGTCAGCGTATCGCAGCTGAGGGAGATCAATATTGAAGATCTGCTTGGCAGGGATCAGGTTCAGGTCAGCCTGGATGAGATACTTGGATATGTAAAAGGGAAGACGGTCCTGGTGACCGGAGGCGGAGGTTCTATTGGGAGCGAGATCTGCAGGCAGCTGGCAAAGCATGAAGTCGGACGGCTGGTCATTGTGGATATTTATGAGAATAATGCTTATGAGATTCAGCAGGAACTGAAACGGGATTATCCGCATCTGGGTCTGGTCGTCCTGATTGCCTCTGTACGCAATACACACCGGATCCGCACGATTATGGATACCTACCGCCCGGCTGTTGTATACCATGCGGCGGCGCACAAGCATGTACCGCTGATGGAAGACAGCCCGAATGAAGCGATCAAAAATAACGTCTTTGGCACATATAAGACAGCAGAAGCGGCAGGGATGTACGGAGTTTCGCGCTTCGTACTGATATCTACGGATAAGGCTGTCAATCCTGCCAATATTATGGGCGCATCCAAACGGATCTGTGAGATGATCATACAGATGTTTAACAGCCGTTACGGGACAGAGTTTGTAGCTGTGCGTTTTGGAAATGTGCTTGGCAGTAACGGGAGTGTAATCCCTCTGTTTAAAAAGCAGATCGCTGCCGGCGGTCCGGTGACAGTTACACATCCGGATGTGATCCGGTATTTTATGACGATCCCGGAAGCGGTAGCCCTGGTACTACAGGCAGGCGCTTATGCAAAAGGCGGTGAGATCTTTGTGCTGGATATGGGAGAATCTGTCCGCATCGCGGATCTGGCCAAAAATCTGATCCGGCTGTCCGGGTACCGGGTGGGAGAGGATATTGAGATACAGTTTACCGGGCTTCGTCCGGGGGAAAAGCTGTATGAAGAGCTTTTAATGGATGAGGAAGGGCTGCAGGAGACGCAGAACCAGCTCATACATATCGGAAAAGCCCTGGATTTTGACAGGGAACGGTTCGAGCGGCAGCTGGCAAGGCTGCAGGAGGCAGCCAATGAGGACCGGGGAGATATCCGCCGGATCGTGCAGGAGATTGTGCCTGCGTATGTCGTGAAAGAGGGAGGGGCACAGGAGTGGAACAAAGGCCAAAAGCACTGATGCTGGCATCGGTTGCTTCCATGATCGGACAGTTTAATATGCAGAATATCCGTTTGCTTGTGGAAGCCGGATTTGAAGTGGAAGCGGCGGCAAATTTCAGATACGGAAGCACAGTGTCCGGACAGGGTGTAAAAAAAATCCGGGAGCAGCTCGTACAGATGGGCGTGAAAGTCTGGCACATTCCGGTCCCGAGACAGCTTTTTCGTATTACAGATATCTGGAAGGCATACCGGCAGGTAATCAGCCTGTGCAGGAAAAATCATTACCGGATCGTACACTGCCATTCGCCGATCGGCGGTGTCATCGCAAGGGCTGCGCTGAGACAGTTTCGAAAAACAGGGACAAAGGTGATCTATACGGTTCACGGGTTTCATTTTTACAGGGGCGCGCCCTTTCAAAACTGGCTGCTGTATTATCCGGCTGAATGGATTTGTTCCTGGTGGACGGATACGCTGATTACGATCAACCGGGAGGATTACAGATTTGCCAGAAACCATCTGCATGCAAAACAGGTATGTTACGTTCCGGGCACCGGCATTGACAGAAAAAAGTTCTGTCCCGGTCAGAGAAAGCAAAAAGAGCAGAAACGAAAAAGTCTTGGTGTATCTGATGAGCAGATTCTGCTGCTTTCCGTAGGAGAGCTGAGCAGGCGTAAAGACCATCAGACGGTGATCCGTGCAGTCAGAAGCTTAAAAAATGACAGAATCCGGTATTTTATCTGCGGAATCGGGGCGCTGGAACAGGAACTGGACAGCCTGATCCGGCGGCTTGGGATGGAAAAGCAGGTTGTATTGCTCGGGTATCGCACCGACATCGCACAATTGTGCCAGGCTGCGGATCTGTTTGTGCTGCCGTCAAAGCAGGAAGGGCTTCCGGTGGCTCTCATGGAAGCGATTGCATGTAAAACACCCGTCATCTGCTCTGATATCCGGGGCAGCAGGGAACTGGTGAAGGATGCGGGATGCCGGTTTCAGGCTTCCTGTGCAGACGCGCTGGCAGAATGCCTGAAAAGAAAACTGGGCACAAAGACGAGGCAGGAATTTTTAGAGGATATGCAGGATCGTGTGGAAGAAAATTACAGGAATCTGGGAGCCTGCGATGCTGTCTGTATCGCAAGAAAGATGGACTGCATATACAAAAAGAGCAGTTCTGAAAGCATTTTGGAACCCGTTGCGGATCATGTGTAAAAATCCGGACAGTGCCGGTATCAGGCAGGAAAGAGAGGACAGTACATGAAAAAAATCCTGATCATATCGTTGGAAGTCTGGAGGGATGACCAGAATACGGGGAATGTACTCTCCAACATTTTCCAGGGTACGGACTATCAGTTTGCGCAGATCTACTGCAGTCCGGGAATCCCGTCTAACGATCTTTGCACAGAATATTTTCAGATGACGGACCGGATGGCTTTGCGCAGCATATTTACGGGACATATGGGAAAGCGCGTGCATATCCGGGGCAGGGAGGAAGGAGACGGCATCAGTCAGGGCGGACAGCGTGGGGATAGCAGCCGTCTGCCGGATCCGGAAAACAGGAGGTTTTATGATTTTTTCCGTAAACGGTGGCTGCAGATTTTCCTTGCCGCGCGGGAAGTGCTGTGGAAGCTGTCGAAATGGGATTCAAAAGAACTGGACCGGTTTGTAGACAGCTTCCAGCCGGATTATATCTTTGCGCCGTGGTATGACAGAAATTATATGCTAAAAATCGACCGGTACGTGCAGGGCAGGTGCGGGTGCCCGATGATTTCTTATGTGACGGATGACAATTATTCTTTCAGAGTGATACATTTTTCAGCTGCCTACTGGATCAGCAGGTTCTTTCTGCGGTCGAATGCCAGAAAAACGATCAGCCTTTGTGACAAAGTATTTACGATGACAAAAGAGCAGATGGAAGAGTATGCCCCGCAGTTTCCATGCAAAATGCAGATATTGAAAAAGTCAGGGATTTTTCCGGATGTATTTGTCCCAAAGGCCGCGGGCTCGCCCATACGGATCATTTATGCAGGCGGCATTTACTTAAACAGATGGAAGATACTGGCAAAAATTGCGGAAAGTCTGGCCAGGATCAACGCGGACGGAGTAAAAATGCAGCTGCATATCTTTACGAACAATCCGCTGGACAGACGCCAGAGAAAATGCCTGCATGATAAGAAAAATGTATATCTGCATCAGGCAGTGTCTTTGGAGATTTTGCAAAAAGAATATCGAAAAAGCGATCTTGCGCTGCATGCGGAGTCTTTTGACCTGGTCAGCCGCAGCTACACAAGGCTGTCATTTTCCACAAAGATCGTAGACTGTCTGCAGAGCGGCTGTGCGGTTCTTGCCGTCTGCCCGCCGGAAAATGCCGGGTACCGGTACTTAAAACGGGAACATGCGGCAATCTGCGTGGATAAGATCTCTGCGATTGAACGCACCCTGCGCAGGATACTGGACCATCCGGAGTTGCTTGCGCATTATGCGCACAAAGCATGGGAATGCGGCAGGCGTAACCACATGCCGGAGCACAACGCAAAGATGATAAGAAGTACATTCGGAGAATGTACGCTTAACATAGGTAATTGCGAAACTCAAAGAAAATTGGAGGATAAACAGCGTAAAACACAGT
>CANTHI010000177.1 GCA_947653505.1 uncultured Eubacterium sp. | reverse complement strand
CTCATGGTGGTGGCGGCAGATATCATAGCTGTAACGGTAAAAATCACTATCCTTTTTCCGGTAAGACCGTTCCAGAATCTCACAGCCAATCGTCGTATGGGACTTCATAATCTCAAATTCCTCATCCGTCAGCCGGCCCGGCTTTAATAAAATCGCATCCGGAATGCCGATTTTTCCAATATCATGCAGCACGGACGCCCGCACAATCTGATCAATCTGATACATATCCAGTCCGTACTTTGGGAAAAATTCCTGCATATATTCCAGCATAATTTTGGTAAAATATTTCATCCGCTGCGTGTGCTCCCCGGTCTCCACACTGCGGAACTCAACCAGTGAGCTGAGCGCCTCCAGCATCACCTCATTATTCTGACGGATTTCCTTTTCCTGCTCCTTGATCTCTATTTCCTGCTGTCTGAGCCGCAGCTCCATCTCCATCTTGTGCTGATACAGATCGATGATGTTCTGACTCCTCTTTTTTACGATATGAGGATAAAATGGTTTATGTATGACATCTGCCACGCCGTAGGAATAGGCTCTGTCCTCGCTGTCAATCACGGTCTCGCCTGTAATTAAAATGACAGGTATCTTCTCCAGCAGGTCCCGCTCCTTCATGTATTCCAGCACATCAAAGCCTGACATGACCGGCATCGAAATATCCAAAAGAATCAATACCAGATTGCGGCTTTTTGCGATCCGTTCCACTGCCTCTTTCCCATTTGCTGCTTCGAGCCTGATGTATTCATCAAACATCGACTTTAGTACTTCCCGGTTAATCGCTTCGTCGTCTACGATCAAAATCTGTTGTTCTTCCATATGTCTCCCCGCGGTTTCTCCCTTTAATCATATTTTTCCTTATATGATATTAATCATAACCTTTTTCTGCGCTATTGTCAACCAGAATCATAGATCTATAATAAAAACCAGATATCAGAATCCCTCCGAAAACCTCTCCACAGCCTGATCAATATCTTTTCCCTCTCCGATTTCCTGCAGCATCTTCCACCACTTCTCGCGGGCTAAAGCCCATCCGGGTGTAATCTGGACATAGTCGCCCATATACTGCATAAATCCGCTGTATTCTGTCATCAGCTGGTCGTTTTCATAAATATCATCCAGATCCCGTACCGGCCAGAACGCGGAAGCCAGTACAGCCCTTTTATAGCTGTCATCATGCATCGTCATATAACGGATAAATGTCTTTGCCGCTTCGGTCCGCTCCGCATCGCCATTGTCAAAAATACCAAAGCCCCAGATACCGCCCTGAAGAGCCGGCTTTTTGTCTCTGGACGGAAATGCCATCGGGAAGATTTCAAAATCCATCTCCGGATGATTCACCGTCTGGGTGATCTCTATGGAAGCGTTCCAGCAAAAAGCCATCGCCAGTTCCCCGCTGCAAAAGCAGGCAATCTCATCCGCAGATGTCATATCCGGTTCAAAAGTGATGCCATCCAGTGATTTTAAAAGCCTGAGCGCCTTTTTATTTTCCGCGCTGCCGACCGTATAAACGCTGTGCGTTTCATCTGTGAATGTTCCTCCATAAAGATTATTGACCAGTGCGCGTGTTCCCTGATCCCCGCTCTGGTTTTCGCAGTAAATGACGCCAACACGTTTCTGCCCGTAATCAGACAGCGCCTGCACCGCATGGATAAAATCCTTTGTCGTCCATGTATGTGTCTGTTCATCAATGTATGCGAGCGCCCCTGCTTTTTTGAACAGATCATAATTTACCGCCATACAGTGGGCTGTCATACAGACAGGAAACGCATAGTAGGCACCGTTGCTGTACTGGCAGGCATTGCGGATATTTTCGTAAATCCCTTTTGCAGGCTCCATTTCCCACAAATCTGACAAATCTGCCATCAGCCCCTGCGCTCCCCAGTCTGCCACAAGCCGCTCAGGACCTTCGAATACCAGATCCGGCGCGCATCCTTTGGAAACCGCCTCCCGTATTTTCTCATCCCCGCTGTCATAATCCAGACATTCCACGTTTACATGAATCTTGGGATATTCTTTATGAAAACTGGTAATCAGTCCGGAAACAGTCGTCAGATCACCCCAGTTCCCAACCGGAAATGTCCAGAGCGTCAGTTCTGTTTCCGGACCGCTCCCGTCCTGTGTCTGCACCGGTTCTGTCTTTGTATTGCTGCGGCTGCACGCGCAGAGCATGGCAGCGGTAAGCAGTGCTGTACACACAAATAAAATCTTTTTCAAAGCCGAATCCTCCTGATATCTCATTTTTATTAGTATAAGATCATTATGTATGCAGATACTTTCCGATCAGAGTCATCAGCTCCATCAGATCATATGGCTTTGCCGCATGTGCATTCATGCCGCAGGCAAGACATTTTTCCACATCATCCTCAAATGCATCCGCACTGACTGCAATAATCGGAATCCCTGCCGCATCATCCCGTGCAAGCTTACGGATTGCCCTGGCAGCTTCATAACCAGTCATCACCGGCATTCTCAAATCCATTAAAATCAGATCATACCAGCCATCCCCGGACTGTCCGAATTTATCCAGACAGATTTTTCCGTTTTCTGCACGGTCCAGCTCCAGTCCCAGCTCCGAAAGCATGGCCTGTCCGATCTCCCAGTTCAGGTCATTGTCTTCCGCAAACAGAATCCGCCTGCCGGTAAAATCCATTCCATCTTCATCCTGACCTGCCGCGTCTTCGCCAGCCTTTTCCGGTTCTTTTTGTTTTTCTTCCAGAAATGGACGCAGGCCATAATACAGTCCGGAACGAAACAGCGGTTTTGCGACAAATCCATTAATACCGGCATCTGCGGCCTGCTCTTCCAGCTCATCCCATTCTCCGTCCGAAAGCAGGATCAGCGTCATTTCCGCGCCAAAACGGCTGCGAATCTCCTTTGCAGCCTGTATGCCGTCCTGTCCCTGGATATCCCAGTCTAACAGCACGGTCATCGTCTTTCCCGCATGATGGCATTCGTCCAGTTTTTGCAAAAGCTGATCCAGATTCTGCACACACTGCGCCCTAAGCCCGATGGAAGCTAACGTACTTTCCGCGGCCGCGCAGTGCAGCTTATCATCATCCGCCACATACACTTCCCGCTGCGGCAGGCAGAAAACAGGCTCCTGCTGCACTTTTTCCATATCGATGGCAATATAAAAATCAGTGCCTGCGTCCGGCTCGCTTTCCACACGGATGGAACCGCCCATCGCGTCCACAATATACTTGGTAATCGCCATCCCCATGCCCGCGCCTTCGCTTTTTTCCACACGCGCATGGTCTTCCCTTGCAAATGCGTCAAAGATCCTTTTTTGAAATTCCTTTGTCATCCCAATCCCATTGTCCCTGATATGCAGGCAGGAACGGACATAAGCATCTCCCTTTGGCGAGCGCTCTTCGGAAAGAAACGCCTGTATACTGCCATTTTTAGGCGTAAATTTCACACTATTTCCGATAACGTTTAATAAAATCTGGCTCAGCCGTACCCTGTCTGTACATACATTTTCATACTGGATATTCTGCACATAGACATTAAAATGCTGCTCTTTTTCCTGTACCTGCGGCTGGATGACTGTTACGACATTCTGCATAACCTCCCGCAGGGAAAGCGGCTCCATGTTCAGGGTAAACCCGCCATTTTCCATTTTGGCCATATCCAGCATATCATTAATCAGTCCAAGCAGATGCCTGCTGGATACACTGATGCGCTTTAGGCACATCCGGACCCGTACCGCGTCATCCAGACTGCTCATGGCTACGGATGCCATTCCCATAATACCGTTCATCGGCGTACGGATATCATGGCTCATATTCGACAAAAACTCGCTTTTCGCCCTGCTTGCACGCTCTGCCGTATTCCGTTCCCGTTCCGCGGACTGATATGCCCTGTTCAGCTCACGCATCTGCTGTCTGGTCGACCGGTAGTATATGGCAAAAATCGTGAGCAGTGCACAAAGAATCAGAACACAGCCTGACACCGCACAAAATGACCATCTGTCCGCCAGCTGCCCGACCGTCTGGTCCAGCGTATTGTAAGGCATACTAAGCAGCAGCTGCCATTCAGAAGCAGGCAGCGCCGTACAGTACAGATGCCACCGTTTTTCTCCTGCTTCAATCTCACCCGAATAATCCTTCCCCTGTTCCACAGACTCCCGCAGCTGTGCGGCATGCTGCTCCTCAAAATCAGTCTGGTCGAAATAATTGCCGCTTTCCACATCCTCGTTACGCATGATAAACGTCCCGTCTTTACGGATAATGGCATATTCCACCATGCTGCTGTCAATGTTGACAGACAGCGTATCGCTCAGATAACTGGCCGGAAGCCCTGCCACGAGCGCAGCGCTCGTCCTGCCGCCTCCCATATCATAAGCCGCCGGAACCCCCATCAGAACGACCCGCTCCCCATGCGCATCCCGCGCGGCGCTGACATTATTTTTTCCACCCATAACAGATCTGTGCAGCGCCTGCGGCACCTCTGGTTTTACGCTGGAACCATAGATCATATCAAACGCCCCGTCATCTGTATAAAACGCCAGATACTCAAATCCTCTGGCACGCGCATAATACGCCAGCTCCAGACGCAGGGCCGCCGCTTCCCTCTCCCTGTCCGGTGAAACGGCATCCACAAGCGCCCCCACCTGTGACAGACGCAGTTCTATCGTCGTCCCAAAATGCGCCGCGACCTGCCTGCTCATACCTGACATATAAATCACACCGATATCCCTGATCGCATCCGCACCCATCCGGTTCATCCACGTAGTCTGAACATGAAACACAACCATACAGAAAATGGATGCAAGAGCAAAACCGGCCGCTAAAAAATGTGTTGTTTTATGCCTCATAACCAATCCTCCTGATATTCCAAAAACTGTACATCAGCCGGTGCAGACGTCCTCCCGCACCGCCCGTATCAAAACAGAGCTTTCTGATAAAAATGCCGTTTTGGTACACTCATACTTTTTTCATTATAAGACATAAAAGATCTGTTTTCAATACAAAGTAAAGGTTATGCTTCGCATGCATGTCTGAGCATGGCAGCAGCTCCCGCTCACTGCTTCTGCAGCTTCTGATACAGTCCCAGCACCTTCTCCCTGTCCGGGCCATACAAAAAATAATAATCAATCTGTCCGCCGCCTTCTGTATACAGGTAGTTCCCATACATCGGGATGGTACAGCACATAGCCGTCTGTTCCGCAGCCACGCCAATCCCGTATCCATTCCGGGAAACAATCAGCGGCATACGCATCTTTTTACCGCCAAAGCTGATATATCTCGCTTTTTGATTCACACTCTCCAGCTCATCCGGTAAAAATCCCCTGACCGACAACAGTTCCTTTTTCTGCCATTCAAAATAAACCCAGTGCTGCGGTATCCCTGACAGTTCTGACTGGCGCGGCAGCACCGCGTTTTCTGCCAGCAGCAGGTTTTTCTGCAAATCCAGATACTGCAGCGCTCCGGTCTTTTTATCTGCCTGAACGAAAAGACTGTCTGTCGTCAGCACAACCGCATGTTTTCCTTCTTTTACGTTCCAAAAGCCCTCCTGTTGCGGTTCCCGGTCCCAGTAGCAGGCTGTAAACTCTGCGGTACCGGCTTTTCGAAACTGCACACGGATCACTGCTTCCTGCACCGGTGTCAGGCGAAGCGTTCCGTAGCTGCTGATAAGCTCGACATATCTGCCGGTCTTTTTTACGATGCGGACAGAGGTATCCATCCGGCTGTGCCCCTTTGGCCGCAGCAGACTGCTGTCCGGACATTCTCCAAACTGATACGGGGATGGATTCACCGGCACTTCTTTCTGCGGTGTATTCCGCCTGATGCCTGCCGGCATGTTTCCTGCTGTTACAGTACCATATCCGGACGGACTCTGTCCGGATACCTTCCGTTCAGATACTTTTTGTCTGGTAATTTTCTGTCCGGATTTCTCCTGTCCGGTAATTTTTCGATTTAATTGCTCTGAGGAAAGATGTCTTCCCATCTGCTGCCCTTCCTGCTTTTTCACAGGCTCCGGCGCTTTCACCGGTCTGGGTCCCAGATAACTGCGTGCCGTGCGTTCTGCTTCTCCGTGGCGTGCTCTGAGCAGCTCCTGTTCTCTGGCTGTCATCTCTTTCTTCTGGTATCGCTTCGCTTCCCTGCGCACTTCGTTTTCCAGTGACTCCATCTGTCTGGTCTGTGATACCGGCTCCGCAATCAGACTGGTCAGGTTTCCCATATGAACGACCTCCAGCTCGTGCAGCGCACGGGTTGCGGCTACATATAAGAGCTTCACACAGGCATCCTGCGGCGGATAGCTTTCCGCGGAAGGATCATACAGCAGGACAGCATCAAACTCCAGTCCTTTTGTATACTCTACCGGAAGCACCATAACACCGCCGCCAAACTCTGCTGTCTCCAGACTGCTGTCTGCTACCGGAATCCTCTGTCCCAGACTGTCCATAACTGCCGCTGCCTGTGCTTCATCGCGGCAGATCACGGCTACTGTTTCCCGCCCTTTCTCCTGCCAGTCACGGATTCGCACAATCATTTCCCGCAGCATTTCCTGCTCACTGCCGCATGCCTGCACGCGTACCTGCGACCCATGCCGGCTGATGGGTTCTGCCGGATAGACCGGAAAATTGCCATGACGCAGGATTCCGGTCGCAAAATGGGATATCTCGACCGTATTGCGGTAGCTTTTTTTCAGCAATCCGAAATGATCGTAAGGCCCTGTCAGTATCAGCTCCTGCAGCTGCCGCCAGTCGTTCAGCCCGTGGCCAAAATGGATATTCTGGGATACATCGCCCATAATCGTATACGTACATCCCCGCAAACAATAAGCCAGTGCACCATAAGCCATCATTCCGAAATCCTGCGCCTCATCAATAATGACATGGGCCGCCTCACGGACACCGTCCGTCTCCTTAATACGCTTATAAATATATGCCAGAGCCGCCAGATCATATACATCATACACATCCCTTACATATGGCACAAAGCTCCCTTTCTGCCGCTGCACATCCAGAAACCGCTCATAGACTTCATATACCGAACCTTTCCAGGCATCCCTGCCAAAATGCCAGCGCATGCCGCGCCGCAGCTCTTTTTTCTCTGCCTCTGTATAAGAGACATATTTTCCGGACAGTTCCGTCTCCAGTCTGGACAGCAGTATTTCATTCAGCATATTGATCCTGCCCTGCATGGACATCTGCCGCATCGACTTTATATAACCTGCTATCTCAGATTTTTTCAGGAGCAGCACATGATTATGCGCAATCCGGACATCCTCATCCGGTATCGTCTCCCGTTCAAAATCCTCACAAAACTGTTCCAGCTCCTGAAACCATGAAAAACTGCCTTTCACGCAGGCGCCTTCTTCTGTTTTATCTACCGGACCAGTATGCATGCTTAGCGGATCCCAGTCTTCATATAACAGTCTCGTAAAAAGCTCCTCCATTGTCATCTGCGACACACCATATACATCCAGATCCGGCAGAACTCCTGTAATGTAATTCAGTAAAATCCGGTTGCTCCCGATAATATAAAAATCCTGTGGACGAAACTGTTCTTCATAGTTATATAAGATATAAGAAATCCCTGTT
>CANTHI010000176.1 GCA_947653505.1 uncultured Eubacterium sp. | reverse complement strand
ATGAAACTTCCTTCTGATAAACCGCTTTTGCTGATGCAGAATACGATATATTAGAGTTACTTTATCGAAGGTATGACGGCGGGTGCTGTTAAGGGTTAAGAGTCAGGAAAATGATATCAGCTTTCCATACATATAAAAGTCAGGGGCGTAAGTCGTTATGATATCAGCTTACAGCTGCCTGTATTGGCAATAATATGTTTTGGCTGCGGTCAGCAGTGGTACTGCCAGTGGGATTCGCTGGCAGTACCAGGGCTGACCGCTTTTTTCAGACACAGGCAAAGGATTCTGAACATGGCTGTTCAGGACTGCTTACGGATCTGTGGGTAAAATTAAAGAAAGAAGGGCGAAGAAATGGACACAAAATTAAAATTCAATGAGCCGTGGATACTTCAGCGTGCAGATCCATACGTATATAAGCATACCGATGGATGGTATTATTTTACGGCTTCAGTGCCTGCATATGACGGAATCTGTCTGCGCAGGGCCAAAAGTCTGGCGGAGCTTCCGCAGGCAGAAGAAGTGGAAATCTGGCACAAGCACGAAGAAGGTCCGATGAGTCTTCATATCTGGGCGCCTGAGCTGCACTTTCTGGATGGAAAATGGTATATTTATTATGCAGGCGGCGACAAAGATGATATCTGGGAAATCCGTCCATATGTGCTGGAGTGTGAAGGGCCGGATCCGTTAAAAGACAGCTGGAAAGAGCTTGGCAAGATGAAACGTGCGCCGGAAGATGATTTCTCTTTTGAAGCATTTTCACTGGATGCGACGGTGTTTGAAAATAAAGGGGAATATTATTACGTATGGGCGGAAAAGGTCGGCGTCGGCAAACAGATCTCCAACCTGTATATTGCCAGAATGGAAAATCCGCATCAGCTCAGTACCGTGCAGGTGCTTCTGACGACACCGGATTATGACTGGGAGCGGATCGGCTTTTGGGTGAATGAAGGTCCGGCAGTGATTAAGCATGGAAACAGGCTGTTTCTGACGTATTCCGCCAGTGAAACAGGCGAACACTACTGTATGGGAATGCTGACGGCGGATATGGATGCAGATCTGCTGGATCCATTATCATGGAAAAAGGAACGTTATCCGGTACTGCAGACCGATGCGTCCAGAAATATTTTCGGACCGGGACACAACTCCTTTACGACCGATGAGGAAGGCAATGACATTATGGTATATCATCTGCGGACAGAGGCTAAGATCGAAGGAAATCCTCTGTACAATCCGAACCGTCATGCCTGCCTGATGAAAGTGCGCTGGGATGATAACGGACGTCCGGTATTTTCTTACGAGTAACTAAAAAACGGGTAACAGTTCAGGCAGTCATAAGAATAAAGGAGAATGTAATGGCAAAATTAGTAATCAATGATGCAAAAAAACAGGGGCATATTGCGCCTGAAATCTATGGTCAGTTTTCAGAACATCTGGGCAGGGGGATTTATGAAGGGCTGTTTGTAACAGAGGACTCCGGGATACCGAATGTGAACGGGATGCGGACGGATGTAGTGGAAGCGCTGAAAGAAATTGAAGTGCCAGTGCTGCGATGGCCGGGCGGATGTTTTGCCGATGAATATCACTGGAAGGACGGCATTGGACCAAAGGAACAGCGCAAGCGGATGATTAATACGAACTGGGGCGGCGTCATCGAGGACAACAGCTTTGGAACACATGAATTTATGGAGCTCTGCCGTCAGCTGGGATGTAAGACGTATGTCAACGGTAATCTGGGCAGCGGTACGGTACAGGAAATGGCTGAGTGGGTGGAATATATGACATTCGAGGGGGTATCCCCGATGGCAGACCTGCGAAAAGAAAACGGACACGAGGAGCCGTGGAAGGTAGATTATTTTGGCGTCGGCAATGAGAACTGGGGCTGCGGAGGCAATATGAATCCGGAGCATTATGCCAACGAATACCGCCGTTATCAGACGTTTGTGAAAAATCTGGACGAGGATAAAGACCCGATCCAGAAAGTCTGCTGCGGCGCCAACGTAGACGATTACTACTGGACCAAAGATGTCATGAAAACATGCTTTGCGCATGTTGAGAAAAAGAAACACGGAAATATGGATTATCTCTCGCTGCACTATTATGTGCATCCGGAAGGCTGGGAGATCAAAGGCAGCGCGACAGAGTTCGATGAGGAAGTCTGGTACAAGACGCTGTATAAGGCATTATACATGGACGAGCTGATCGAAAGACACGGCACGATTATGGACCGGTTTGATCCGCAGAAAAAGATCGGAATGTCCGTAGACGAATGGGGCACATGGTTTACCTGCGAACCAGGCACTAATCCGGGGTTTCTGTATCAGCAGAATACGGTCCGTGACGCGCTCGTAGCAGGCGTTACCATGAATATCTTTAACAAGCACTGCGACCGTGTAAAGATGGCATGTATCGCGCAGACGGTCAATGTGCTGCAGGCAATGCTTCTGACCGAAGGCGAAAAGATGATTAAGACGCCGACGTATTATGTCTTTCATATGTACCGCCATCATCAGGGCGCTGAGCTGGTCAGCAGTGAACTGACGGGCGTGGAAGATATCGGTATGGGCGAGTGGTATGTACCGCAGGTGACAGAGTCGGTATCTGAAAAAGACGGTATCCTTACGATTACACTGAATAATCTGTCCGCGACGGATGCCCTGCATATGGATGTGCAGTTTACGGGTGACAGGGATTATGAAGTGGTGGAAGCCAATATTGTTACACATCAGGATATGCACGCGTATAATACGTTTGAGCAGCCGGAAAATGTGAAGGAAGAGGCGTTTTGTGATTATACACTGGAGGGCAGCAGAATGAAACTGACGCTGCCGGCCTGCAGTGTGGCTGAGATTCGCGTGAAATAAGAACAATGGGACACGGCAGGGATGCTGTGTCCTGTTTTTCGTATAGATGCAGGCTGTCTGCTATTCCCTGCAGATTTTATTATGAAAAAATGATGTTCATGCAGAGAAGAAGATGTTATAATATAGTAAACTGGGTAAGGGTACTGTACCAAAATAAGGCTATCATATAAGCAGACTGACATATGGCAGGGCTGGATTTGGGAAGGAGGCAGTAAGATGCCTTATACAATAGATGAGATCAGGATAAAAGCTATGCCCATAGCAATTCGTTATGGGGTAGATGCACTTAGTCTTTTTGGCTCTTATGCACGGGGAGAGGCAGATGAAAAAAGTGATTTGGATTTTTTAATACAAAAGGGAAATATGAAAGGGCTCCTTTCGTATTGTGGAATGATCGCAGATTTGGAAGATGTATTCCATTGCCATGTTGATTTAGTAATAAAAAATGCCATTAAGGATAAACAATTTCTTGAAGCGATTGGCAAAGATGAGGTGAAACTTTATGAGAGGCAAGAGACCAGAACGTATCATACTGCAAAAGATGCTTCGGTATTGTAATGAAATAGAGCAGATTTTGAGAAAGCATCATTTTAGCAGGGAAGAATTTGAGGATGATACAGAATTTCAGTTTGCGTGTGGAATGTGCATTATTCAGATAGGAGAACTTGTTACGGGATTAGATGAGACTTTTATAAAGAAATATCCTGATATTCCGTGGCGCCAGATCAAAGGAATGCGTAATATTTACGCACATGATTATGATATGATTGACAATGATATAATATGGGAAACTATTATAAAAGAAATTCCGGAACTTAAAGAAAAATTGCAGGCAATCTAATTCATATATTACTATAAATGGACGAATAAGAAATGTCAACATTAGAAAAAGCAACACAATTACTACAAAAACTGCCGGAAAATAAATTGGAAGCGGTGTACGTATATATGTGCTTTGTAGACGCACAAATGGAAACAGAAAAAAAGGCATTGGATGAAAATCTGACAATGTCTGCTTTTGGTATCGCTCATGAATATGCCAATCCGACATTCGTGAAACAGGAAGAAGGTGCTTTTGAACATGCAATTAATTGATGCAAATGTAATACTTCGCTATTTGTTAAAGGATAGTCCTCAGATGTCAGAAAAAGCAGGAGAAATCATATCGGAAGCAGAGTTTATACCCTCTTCCAGCGTCCGGATATCCAGTATCTGACACCTGATCTGAGCGACTCCGTCTGTTCAGATTTTTTGTGAAATTCTTATAAATTCTCTTTATGATCTGCCACATGTATGTTATAATAAAAACGTTTTATGCATGGATTGCCATGTCAAATATGATTTTATGGAGTGTATCATGAGAAAAGATGGGAACAAAAGACGGATACCCGCCGAATACCTGATTGCAGCAATACTTGTGCTGGTAATTATTGCCGTTGTATGGATTGCGCTGCGTGCAGATCAGGGAAAGCGCAGGCGGGTCGGAGGGACGTATTCCTGTGAATATCTGGTGAATGGGGATAAAGAAAAATCGGTAGTTGTATCGTATAAGTTCGATGCAAAGCAGGGGACTTATGAAGAGTTTTGGGGTGAGCGTTCCCTGATGACAGGCAGCTATACGGTGGATGGGGATACGGTGACACTTGTCTCAGATGGAAAAGAAGACATAGGAGCAAAAAGTGAGACGATACCGTTTTATTTGGAAGATAATCTGCTGATTCCGCAAAACTATATTTATGAAGGCAGCCTTCCGGCAGATGATGTATTCGATGCGGAATGTACGATGAAGGATACTGCGGGACAGGAATATGTGGTAAATTTTCAAAAAGATGGCACTTATACGTATACGGTGAAAGGAACAGCGGGAGAAGAGGACAGCGTACCCGAAGGTACTTATGAGCGAAAAGGGGATTTTTTGCACCGGACGAACGCAGACGGGCAGCCGCTGACAGATTTTTATGTATATGATGGCAGGCTGGCGGGTATTTTCTACACAAAGGAGTAGGATATGAATAATATTTTTAATTATGACAATGGATTTTTCAGAGCGGTAAATAAGATTGTGGATGGATTCTGGGCAAGTATTTTGTGGCTGGTATTCAGTCTTCCGATTGTCACCTGCGGCGCTGCCACGACGGCATTTTATTATACGGTGCATAAGTCACTGCGCGGCAACAGGGGGTATGTGTGGAGGAGCTTCTGGAGCTCTTTCCGCTCGAATTTTAAGCAGACGACAAAAATCTGGCTGATTCTGCTGCTGATTTTTGCGTTTTTATTCGCGGATCACAGGATTATGTTTGCATTTTTAGAGCAGGGCTCCAAACTTGGCGTACTGTATTATTTCTTTTATTTTTTAATGTTTTTCTGGGCAGTATGGTGTGTCTATATTTTTGCTTATTCAGCAAGATTTGAAAATGGTTTAAAACAGACGATGAAAAATGCCGGTATTATTGCGCTGTTAAATCTTCCGTGGTCTGTGGTTGTGCTCGTGCTGCTGCTGGCGGGATCGCTGCTTGTCTGGCTGTCTCCGGTCTCAATTACTTTTATGCCGGCGGTGCTGACATATCTGTATGATATGTTTTTGGAAAAAATCTTTCGCAAGTATATGACGGAAGAGGATTTAAAGAGAGAAGAAGAGCTGGATTATGGAAATCATTTTTAAATAGAGAGCTAACGTTCTGATCCGGCGGGAAAAGAGAAGAGCCGGATTTTGAAAAAACAGTCCTTATAATATAATAAGGACTGTTTTTTATTTCCATATACTCTGTGAAAAGATTTCAGCAGATTATCATAATTTCGAAATCATACTTTTTAATGGTGGAACAGCCGGATTCCGGTAAATGCCATTACCATCTGGTGGGCGTTGCATGCGTCGATGACATCCTGATCACGTTTGGAACCGCCCGGCTGTGCGACATATTTCACACCGCTGCGGAATGCGCGCTCAATATTGTCGCTGAATGGGAAAAAGGCATCTGAACCAAGCGCGACGTCAGTGTTCTGATCCAGCCAGGCGCGTTTTTCCTCTGCCGTAAATACCGGAGGTTTCACTTTGAAAGTATTTGCCCAGACGTCGTCTCCGAGGACATCCATATAGTCGTCTCCGATGTAGAGGTCAATAGCATTGTCGCGGTCTGCGCGCTTAATAGTGTCGAGGAACTGCAAATTCTGTACCTGCGGGGACTGGCGAAGGAACCAGTTGTCTGCTTTTGTGCCGGCCAGTCGGGTGCAGTGGATTCGTGACTGCTGTCCGGCTCCGATCCCGATGGCCTGTCCGCCTTTTACATAGCAGACAGAGTTGGACTGTGTATATTTTAACGTTATCATGGCGATGGCAAGATCGATTCTGGCAGCATCCGGCAGGTCTTTATTTTCAGTTACGATGTTATTGAAAAAATCACGGTCGATATTCAGCTCGTTCCGGCCCTGCTCAAATGTAATGCCAAACACATCTTTGTGTTCAAGCGGTGCAGGCGTATAGGAAGGATCTATTTCGATGACGTTGTAAGTTCCGCGTTTTTTGGTCTTTAAGATTTCGAGCGCTGCGGGTTCATAGCCTGGAGCGATGATGCCGTCGGATACTTCATGTCTGATAAATTCTGCCGTAGGGACATCGCAAATGTCAGAAAGCGCGATAAAATCACCAAAAGAAGACATACGGTCAGCGCCTCTGGCACGGACATAAGCGCTTGCCAGCGGGGAGTAGTCTATCTCATAATCGTTGGCCCAATAGATGCTCCGTTCGATGTCATTTAATGGCAGTCCGACAGCAGCGCCAGCCGGAGATACGTGCTTAAAAGAAGTGGCAGCTGGAAGATTCGTGGCTTTTTTTAATTCGGTGACAAGCTGCCAGCCGTTAAAAGCGTCCAGAAAATTGATATAGCCTGGTTTGCCGTTTAAGACACGGATTGGCAGTCCGGAACCGTCTTTCATAAAAATGCGGGAAGGTTTCTGATTCGGGTTGCATCCGTATTTCAGTTCTAATTCATTCATGATCGATTCTCCTTTTTGTAATGATTGGGATCTGATACAGCAGATGTTGTCTGATAATGATATCTGCCGGAAATGATATCTGCCTGAAATTATAAAAGAGGGGGTGCGGTTTGTCAATAATACTCTGTGACCTTTTTTATCCGGACAGGATTTTTTTGTAAATGCGACAATTTACATAAAAGTGTTGCGTATTGTATTGGCTATGCGGATGCCGGATGGGAGACGTTGGCCTGTCTGCCTGTGACTTTGCCCGATAAAACGGGGCATGCTATTCCAGAATGTAAGAAGCTCCAGGTATTCTGCATCCAGACTGTGGTACCGGACGGGCGCGCCACCTGGTTCGCTTCTGGCGTTCCGCCAGCAGCTAAAGGTGTCGCTTCGGCTTCGCCGCCTGTATATCGGGCAGAATACCAAGAGCTTCTAAACATTCTTCCAACGTCACAGGCAGACAGGCCAACGTCTCCCATCCGGCTGGCTTTCAAAAGCTTTACACACATTACAGCGAGACATCATGCAGAAAAGTCTGGATGCAGAATACTTAGGCACTTAAGAACATTTTCTTGCGCAAAATGGTAAAATTTTTCCTGAATTTCCGGACGCCAGATGCAGATAGCTGCCTGACCTTTCCGGGCTTTACGTGTACTGTTTCATTCACGCAGTCTGTCTTAAAAGCATGAGAAATGGCAAGCCGCACAAACGTAC
>CANTHI010000175.1 GCA_947653505.1 uncultured Eubacterium sp. | reverse complement strand
GCAGAATACTTAGAGATTCTTACATTCTGGAAACCGGAACAATGAAACAGGGCCGCTTCCCTCATCCGGCGTCCGAAAAGCCAGCACGTACTGTTCTGGTTTATCCAGGTTAGGTCTTCTTGCGTAAATGTTGTACTCATCTGCTTAAATTAGTGCATATGGGGCTTGCCACCGCCCCAACTGTAAAACAAGGCCGGTCTCAGTTCGCCATCTTCCATCACCGGCAGCTGGCGGCTGTTTTTTGAATGTCTGGCGAAACTGAGTCAGTTTGTATTCCGGCGTAATTTGTACAAGTTATTTATTTGCAGTTTCTAACAGTTCCCAACAAACACATGCTTCACATATTTCCCGGCAATATTGGCAAGACGGTACACCGTCTGAACATCCGTCGCATCCTTGTCCGTCATATGATAAAGTGGAAAAAAGCGCGTAACATGCAGCGGAATATCCGGACCGATCCATGCAGCCTGTTCTGCCATGCAGTCCGCATCATCATTTTCACCCGGTACGATCAGCGTTGTCAGCTCTACATGGCATACCTGCGCCGCCCTTTTGATAAATCGCTTTACCGTCTCCAGATCCCCGCCGAGTCTGCGGTAGTAATCTTCCCGGAATCCTTTCAGGTCAATATTCATCGCGTCTGTATAAGGCAGTATTTCTTCCAGTACTTCCAGCGAAGCTGTTCCGTTCGTGACCAGCACGGTTTTCATGCCGGCCGCTTTTACGAGCTTTGCCGTATCCCGCACATATTCCCAGCCGACAAGCGGTTCATTATAGGTAAAGGCCAGTCCGATATTGCCGGCGCTCTGATACCGGACGGCCTGCTGCGCCAGCTGCTCCGGGGACAGGTATGAAATGTCTGCCATGCGGTCGTATTCCATCGATATCTGATAATTCTGACAAAACGGGCATCTCAGATTGCATCCGTAACTGCCGGCTGATAAAATCAGACTGCCCGGATAAAACATGCGCAAAGGCTTTTTTTCAACCGGATCCAGCGCCAGCGACGTAATCCTGCCGTAGTTTGTGCATAGGATCCTTCCGTTTTTATGCGTTCTCGCACCACACCGTCCGGTCTGGCCGGATTCCAGACTGCAGTGATGCATACAGGTCTGACAGATAAGCTTCATAGTATCTACCTCTTAAAAATGCCGGACAACTTCAAACCGTTCCAGCTGTACTTCTTCCTGCCAGCCGATGCCGGCCTTTTGCTTTGCGATTGCTATCTGGTCGTCCACGGTATCCACACCTTCCAGATTTGGCAGCAGCAGCCCGCGACGGTATCCTTTTGTCACAACGACGCCATAACGCTTTACATCCAGCTGTTCTGGCGTATTCACTGGTTCCATTTTGCCAAGCACATCCACACTGATTGTAAGCATGTCCAGCTCTTGCGGAGTAATGGGCTCAAACCGTGGATCCTTTACCGCCGCACTGATTGCGTTGTGAATAATTTCTTCTGCAAGTGAATTTTGCACCGCCTGAATCGTCCCGATGCAGCCGCGCAGTCTTACCGCCTGTCCGTTTTCCTGCTCTTTATGATCCATAAATTTGCCGTCACGGATTTTAATCGAAACAAAGACCCCGGCCCTGTCTGTATACATTTCCGGCGGCAGATCCTGCGGGACTGGGAGCTGTCTGCCTGCGCGGACGTATTCTGTGATTGTCTGGCGTGCCAGCGTTACATAAGCGTCTTCCTGTTTTTTTTGAAATGTCATGGCATTGTCCTTCCTTTCTCATTGTAACTGACCTGATAAGCGCAAATCCCGTATCCGACTCCAAACGGCCCTTCGTATGATAAGCGTTGTGCATGTACCTTAAGCCCTTCCAGCGCTCCTGCCAGAATCGTAAAGGAACGGTGGCCGCATTCTCCGGCTTTCCTGCAAAACTCCTCCGGAAACTGAAGCAGCTTTGAAAAATCAGCGTTTCCCATTACATCCATGATGCGCCTGTCATATTCCGGTCCTTCTTTCTGGAAACCGTACGGGCCATCTGCCTTTAAGCGGTGTGAAAGGTCTCCGCTGGCGATCAGCACAGTCTTCCTGTCAAGCGCTTCCACTGTCTTAGCGATACACCGGCCCAGCTCAAAATGACGCTGAAGCGGCAGGCCGGACAGGCCAATGCGGACCAGTCTGTAGTCTTTCCAATGCTGATTGACAAAGTAAAGCGGCACCATCGTACCGTGGTCCAGACGTCTGTCAAGTTCTCCTTCGATCCCGGCAGGCAGATGTCTGCTGGCGGCCTGGCTGCAAAGCTCTGTTACAAATCCGGTATCATAAGAGGCATGAAATCTGACCTGTCCGGCACGAAACGCGCCAAAGTCTCCTTCTGCAGCTTTGCCTGGTGAGATATGGAAATAGTCTGCGTACATCGTCTGGTGCGGTGAAATGACCAGAATTGTCTCCGGCTGCAGGAAAGCAATGCTTTTCGCACAATGCTGGTATGCATCTGTTGTTTTCTGAATTTGTTTCTCCCCGCCCCTGCCGATTTCCGGTACGATCAGCGGCGGATGCGGGAGCATAAATGCTGCCTGTATTCCCATTGCAGGTCCTCCTTTTTTGTCACATATACTGGGTTAAATATAACATGCCCCGGGCATTTATGGAAGGTGTTTTTTTATTTGTTCTGTCTGACAGAATTGTAAGATTGATAAATATTGTCTTAAATTTCTTAAGATATGCTTAAGATACATAAAAAACACTTGAGGGATTGAAAAAGCCTTGTTATACTAAAATGCAGAGTGTGTGGTTGTATCAAATCATAAAGAAAGACAGGAGAGTGATATGCGAAAAAAACGTAGCATGACCGCAGTGATTCCGAAAGACCGTGTAATACCGCTGATATTTGCATTTACATTTAACATGCTGGTATATGCCGGTGCGAGAATGATTGCGGGGGAGTGGGAGCATTACGACATAGAAGGACCGTTAGACAGGCTGATTCCATTCTGGCCTCCGTCTGCGGTAATTTATATAGGGTGTTATCTGTTTTGGGTGGTAAATTATGTGATAATAGCGGGACAGGAGAAGGAAGAGATGTGCCGGTTTTTTGCGGCGGATTTTCTCTCCAGACTTGTCTGTTTTGGTTTTTTTCTGGCGTTTCCGACGACGAATACAAGACCGGATATCGGGCCGGACGGATTCTGGAATCAGGTGATGCTGCTCGTGTATCAGATCGATGCGGCGGATAATCTGTTTCCGTCGATTCATTGTCTGGTCAGCTGGTTTTGCTATATCGGGATCAGGGGCAGGGCGCAGATTCCAAAGTGGTACCGGGGTGCTTCCTGTCTGATGGCGGTTCTGGTCTGCATTTCGACGCTGACGACAAAGCAGCATGTACTGATCGATGTCGCCGGGGGAGTTCTGCTGGCAGAGTTTTGCTACCGGATTGCCAGAAAGCCGGTTATTTATCAGAGTTATGAAAAAGTACTGGATCTGATTAATCATAGGATTTTTACGAAAGGAAGATGGGATGCAGAGTAAAAAGAAGGCAATTGGAAATATTGTGTTTCTGTTTGTTGTTTTTGCGCTGACTATTTACGGTGTGTTTCACGGGGAAGATCTTACAGCCATGATGGCGGCAATCCGGCAGGCGGATATCTGCTGGCTGCTGCCGGGTGTAGCTCTGGTTTTGTTTTTTATCTGGGGAGAATCGATCATCATCTGGTATATGATGCGTTCGTTCCGGATTTATCTTAGAAAAAGGATTTGCTTTCTGTTTTCTTCGGTAGGATTTTTTTTCAGCTGTATTACGCCATCGGCGACTGGCGGGCAGCCGATGCAGATTTATTATATGAATAAGGAAAAGATACCGGTACCGGTTGCAACCGTGATTTTAATGATCGTTACGATTACATACAAGCTGGTGCTGGTCGTAATCGGCGTCGGGATTCTGCTGTTTGGACAGGGATTTTTACACCGTTATCTGGAGCGGATTCTGCCGGTTTACTATCTGGGACTTTTATTAAACGTCTTTTGCGTCAGCTTTATGACGGTACTGGTGTTTCATCCGGTGCTGGCAGAAAAGATCATTTTAACAGGTATGGACTGGCTGGAAAAGCTGCGTCTGCTGTCAAAAAAACCGGCGCGCAGGGAAAAATTCCGGGCTTCGATGCAGGTCTACCGGGAGACGGCAGCTTATTTAAAAGAGCATAAAATGGTCATTGTATCTGTGATTTTGATTACATTTATCCAGCGTCTGGCGCTGTTTGCCGTGACCTGGACGGTTTACCGTGCCTTCCGGCTGGAAGGGACTCCGGTGTGGGATGTCATACTCCTGCAGGCGGTTATTTCTGTTTCTGTGGATATGCTGCCGCTTCCGGGCGGAATGGGAATCAGTGAATCGTTGTTTTTAAAAATATTTACGACTGTGTTTGCGTCCGTGACGCTGCCTGCGATGGTACTTTCACGCGGACTGGGCTATTACAGCCAGCTTTTGATCAGTGCGCTGTTTACGATCGTGGCACAGCTTTATTATACGATGCGGGAACGCGGTCTGCCGCGCGGATGCCGCAGGCTGGATACAGAAGAATAGGAGAGCTTACATGCTGGGTGTTTGGGATTATACTGTAATACTGACTTATATCAGCTTTGCATCGGCTGGAATAGGGATTTTTTGTGCAATATCGATGCATCTGCCGTGGGCCATTTTTTGCCTGGCATGTTCCGGTCTGTGTGATATGTTTGACGGGAAGATTGCGCGCACGAAAAAAGACCGTACGGAAGACGAAAAGAAATTTGGCATTCAGATTGATTCACTTTGTGATATGGTCTGCTTTGGCATACTGCCGATGGTGATCTGCTATAAAAGCGGAATGAAACATATATACAGTATGATGATACTCGTACTGTATGGACTGGCAGGGCTGGTGCGTCTGGCGCATTTTAATGTGATTGAGGAAAAGCGGCAGGAGCAGACAGACGCGGATAAGAAATATTATCACGGGCTGCCGATTACATCAATGGCGATTGCCCTGCCGTTATTGTATGTGCTTTCGCCGCTGCTGCCGGGCCGGCGGGTATTTCTGGCACTGATGCATGTGCTGGTGATGGCGGTAGGCGCGTTGTTTATTGTGGATTTTAAGCTGCGCAAGCCTACCGTTATGGAGGTAGTGCTGCTGGTGGGCGTAGTGGCGCTTGCGGTCGTGATACTGGTCGTGATCGGGCGCAGCTGGTGGGTATTTATCCATCATACAAGGTTTCCGGTGTCTTTACTCAGATAACCGGAAATCCGCAGAAAAGGAAGGAGTGGGATGATGCATTTGACAGCAGACCGGAAAGGAAAGATAGAAAAGGAGCATTCCATGCAGGACTGCCTGCTGGAAGGATTGTATGGCTGCAGGGCCGGACGTATGCTTTTAAAGCCGCTATTATCACCGCGTGTCTCAAGGCTGGGAGCGGCGTATCTGGATTCGAGGGCTTCGGCATTCTGGATCCCGTTGTTTATCCACCATCATTCGATTCCGATGGAGGATTATGAGCTTGTGGCGTACCGTTCCTTTCAGGATTTTTTTAAAAGAAAGCTGGCGGAAGGGGCACGCGATATACAAATGGAGCCGGAGGCATTTATCAGTCCGTGTGACAGCAGGCTGAGTGTCTATAAAATCGACGCGTCCTGCACGTTTTCGATTAAACATACGACATATACCGTACAGAGGCTGTTAAAAAACAGCAGGCTCGCCAGCCGGTTTGCCGGAGGGTTTGCATGGGTATTCCGGCTGTGTGTGGATGACTGCCACCGGTATATTTATGTGGATGATGGTATGACATCAGGGCACTACCGGATACCGGGCGTGCTGCATACGGTAAATCCGGCGGCAAATGAGGTATATCCGATTTATAAGGAAAATAAAAGGGAGTACTGCCTGTTAAAATCCGCCCATTTTGGAACGATCGTTCAGATGGAAGTCGGGGCGATGTTTGTAGGGCAGATTGAAAACCGTCCGTCCGGGCGGATCGTGCACCGGGGAGAGGAAAAAGGCAATTTTGCATTCGGAGGCTCTACGGTGGTCATTCTGACGCAGGCAGGGCAGGTAGTGCCGGATGGGGATATTCTGCGCCATTCGAAAAGCGGCGTGGAGACAAAGGTAAGGCTGGGAGAGCATGTAGGCGCAAAGCGCAGGGTATACGGCTCTTAAATCGCAACCGTTCATGGGATTTATGTCAGGGAGGACATCGTTTTGGAACAGATGACATTATTTGACCACAGTCTGCCGCAGCCACTGGCGGCAAGGCTGCGGCCGCAAAACCTGCAGGAATACGCAGGGCAGACACATCTTCTGGGGAAAGGAAAGGTGCTGCGCCGTCTGATTGAGTCTGACCAGATTTCATCGATGATTTTCTGGGGGCCGCCGGGGGTCGGAAAGACCACGCTGGCCAGAATTATCGCTAACCATACAAAAGCTGTATTTATTGATTTTTCAGCGGTAACAAGCGGTATTAAGGAAATCCGCACGGTCATGCAGCAGGCGGAAAATAACCGCAGATACGGAGAAAAGACGATCGTATTTGTCGATGAGATTCACCGTTTTAATAAGGCGCAGCAGGATGCGTTTCTTCCGTTTGTGGAAAAAGGCAGCATTATTTTAATCGGGGCAACGACAGAAAATCCTTCGTTTGAAGTAAACAGCGCGCTTTTGTCCCGCTGCAAGGTATTTGTCCTGCAGGCGCTTGGGACACAGGAGCTGACATCTTTGCTGGAGCGCGCGTTAAAATCTCCGCACGGTTTTGGAAATATACAGGTGAAGCTGCCGCCTGGGATGTGCCAGGCGATTGCGGAATTTGCAAACGGCGATGCGCGTACGGCGTTATCCACACTGGAAATGGTTGTGTTAAATGGAGACACGGACGGCAGTACGATCACTGTATCCGAAGAGACACTGGCGCAGTGCATTTCCAAAAAGTCGTTGCTATACGATAAAAAAGGGGAAGAGCATTACAATCTGATCTCGGCGCTTCATAAATCGATGCGCAATTCCGATCCGGATGCAGCTGTATACTGGCTGGCACGGATGCTGGAGGCAGGGGAAGATCCGCTGTATGTGGCAAGGCGGATCATCCGGTTTGCGAGTGAGGATGTCGGTCTGGCAGATCCGCAGGCGCTGCAGACGGCAGTCGCGGCTTTTCAGGCATGTCACTTTATCGGAATGCCGGAGTGCAGCGTGCATCTGACGCAGGCAGTCGTTTATCTGTCTCTGGCGCCGAAATCCAATGCCCTGTATATGGCCTATGAGCACGCGAAAAAGGATGCGCTGGAACAGCTGTCAGAGCCTGTGCCGCTTGTGATCCGCAACGCGCCGACAAAGCTGATGAAGGATCTTTCGTATGGCAGTGGCTACCAGTATGCCCACGACACGCAGGAAAAGCTGACTTCCATGCAGTGTCTGCCGGATTCCCTTGCTGGAACACAATACTACCAGCCGGCGGGAGAGGGGATGGAGGCCGGGCTGAAGGAGCGTCTGGAACGTATCCGCGCATGGAAAAAGGCGGATGCTGGACAATTTACATAAAAGTGTTGCATTTTGGCTGTCCGGACGCCGGATGGGAGGCGTTAGCCTGTCTGCCTGTGACTTTTCCAGAATGTAAGAAGCTCTAGGTATTCTGCTTCC
>CANTHI010000174.1 GCA_947653505.1 uncultured Eubacterium sp. | reverse complement strand
TGGGGATAATCGGTATGTGGGGGATTTTTACTTCCTGCCTGCTTATTTTCGGGGCATCTGAATTTTGACGCCAGCGGCAATCTCGATCCGCAGAGTGAGAAAGCGCTGCAGGCTACGATTGCTCATGAAATGATGCATGCATTTATGGATGACGCGCTTCCGAACGGGATGCTTGGCGCGACGAACGGAGTCGTAGACAAAAGCAACCAGTTTCCGAAGTGGTTTAAGGAAGGAATGGCGCAGACCATAGCAGGAGGCTGTTCGAACTATAATGACTGGGTAAATGGAGGAATGGGCTTAAGAGATACGACTCCGGTCAGCGATATTGCTGCCACAGTACAGTCATCATCGTTTAAGCTGTCCAGTGGATCTACGGCTTCCCAGTATGGGACAGGCTATCTGGCCTGTATGTACCTCGGTTATCTGGCAGACGGCACAGGGAACGTTACATCAGGTGCCATAGGCTCGGGGCTGGACAAGGGTTTGTCACAGATCAAAGGCGGAAAGTCTCTGAATGAGGTCATTACCGATATTTCAGGCGGAAAATATACATCAATTGGCGACTTTCAGAGAAAGTTTGGCGACAACGATTCGGCGCAGTTTGTCAGCGAGCTGTTAAAAGCGGCAGGATCAACTGGCAGCGGCAGTGTAATTACCAATAGTCTGGGTGTGCTGGATGTACTGCAGGGCGCGACGAATAATAACCAGTATTATAAGCTGGATTTTACAACGGAATTTAAAGCATCAAATTCGGGTACGTTTTCTGGTGGAGGCAGCGGAGGATATAACGGAGGCGGACAGGCGCTGATGCTTCAGGTCGGCTCTCTGGGACATCAGGGTATCGGAATATCGATTGATGATACGCATACAGATGCCCTGGGACTTGCAGGGATCTCTGTGATGAGCTTTGATGAAGCCAGTTCTGCGATCGCTGATTTTGATTATGCGATAGACTGTGTATCCCGCAACCGGTCATCCATCGGAGCGTATATGAACCGTCTGGAGCATACGATCGCGAATCTGGATAATACTTCAGAAAATACACAGGCAGCGGAGAGCAAGCTGCGTGATACCGATATGGCAGAGGAGATGGTGGAATACTCAGCCGCGAATATCCTGGCACAGGCCGGACAGTCCATGCTGGCGCAGGCAAATCAGGGGAAACAGGGGATTCTGCAGCTGTTGCAATAGATTTCTGAACAATATTTGTATCAAAATAGGAGCAGTACAGAGACTGCTCCTATTTTTTATGCGGATGATGCAGCAAGTGCGAAGCCAGATCCTTCCCCAGAAAGTAAACTCTCCGGTAATAGGTAAACGTAGAAATCAGTACAAACCCGATGCTGATGCCAAATAAGGTCGAAGCACAGTCTGCGGCATTTTGCCACATAGCTGCCGCATCCTTTAGAAGAAAGTTAACGGCGGTACTGTAAATGAGACTGCCGGGTGTCAGAGGGATAATTGCCGGATACAAAAAGACGGTAGACGGCATTTTGAACTTCATGGCCATAATTTCTGCGTACAAAGATGCAAACATAGCGGCCAGAAGGGAATAAATCAGTCTGGAATCAATCACTTCCAGTAAAAGCAGGTAGCAGCAGCGGGTCAGTGCGCCGCCAAGACCAGCCCATGCCAGATAGCGGGTCTGCATCTGAAATTTTAGTCCAAATCCGATCGAAGCCAGAAAGGATAATAAGATTAGTTTTATACTTTCAGCCATTGTACTGCATTTCCTCCAAACATATAGATACTTAAGACCAGACCGAGCACGATGGCGACGGATTCCAGCACGACTTTTAAAAATTCCAGAATCCCGTTCATTTCGTTGCCGCACAGGATATTCCGGACAGCGTTGACGAGGGCGATGCTCGGTATCATTTTCATGCTGTTGGTAATTACGATAATAAAATAGTTTTGTCCGATTCCCAGCTTTACGAAGAGCAGGGCCAGAGAGCCGGCGGCCCACATGCAGAGCGTATTAGCGACAATCTGGTTGATTCTGCGTCTGTCGAAGTATTCGGAGAGCCAGTACAAAACAAAAGTATTTAAAGACACGGCGATAATGTCTGAAAAGCTTCCCCCATAAATCGCGCACAGTGTTGACATGGAGATCAGGTGGCCAAAGATAATGACGGCGGTTGGGAAATTTTTGACATTTTCTGCCTCTGCCAGCAGTCCGGCCAGTGTTTCCGGCGGCGGAGTTTCTGCGCATACTTTTCTGGAAAGCTGATTAAAGCGGTTCAGCTTTTCCAGATGATTGCTGGTGGAATGCACACTGAGCTGTCTGGTTCCGGACACATTGTCTTCTGATTTTGCACCGATTACAATCAGGCTGTTCAGTGAAAATATACTGATGGAATGCAGATGATAGCTGCTGCAGACGCGGTACATCGTATCGTTGACCCGCTCCAGATTGGCTCCGACGGCCAGCATCTTACAGCCAAGACCAGCTGCAAAGTCAAGTATGTATTCTATATCAGTCATGACTGGGGTACCTCCACATATAGTTATCCCTTCCGCACAATATCAGGCAGAAGGGAAAGACGCTGCAAAAATCTGCGGGAACAATGGTGTAACCTGTATCATCCAATGGAACGCAGCAGCATAATATGATATTCCTCGTCCAGAATGATGCGGGAAAGGACTTTATTTACCGAAGTATCCCGGATCATATGGATGTGCATCTGGTACTGATGGATCGCGTTCTGTTCAGCTTCTATATCCGCGGCGATCATTTTTCCGATCTGATCCGGAAGCGTCAGGTATTCCGGGGTCCACAACCGCATTCGCCCGTTTGGCTGCTTTGCTGCAAAGTCTACGTTTCCGCCGAGCAGGCAGATAAGATCGCCCAGCTTTTGCAGATGCATCATCTCGGCCATTGCGATTCCGAGAAAGGTCTTTGCCAGAGGGCAATGGGTAGCGGATATCCGGTTTTCGTTGTTAATATATTGTGTGATTGCTGACAGCTCGGATACGGCGCCGCAGTAATCGACGCTTAACAGGTTCGCGTACATGATGTTTTTTTCGCTGACCTGAACAGGCGGATATGGCAGATCTGCCATAGCGGGCCGGATGCCGGAAAAGCTGCAGGTATTTGTCCGTGGAGTCGTTGTTTCCTGCATATTGTCTGCTCCTGTTTTTTTGCTTATGATAAGATATGCGGGATGGAGCAGGCTGGTGACAAACCGTATAGCAAGGGTACTTTATGATTCCTTTTTATTCATGCAGCAATGCTTATATTTTTTGCCGGATCCACAGGGACAGGGGTCATTACGTCCGACTTTTTTCGTCTGGCGGACATAAGGTTCGTTTTCAGAGCCTTCGTTCATAATTCTGCCGGCTGCTTTCGCTTTTTCTGCCGGATAGCGTTCATAAAACATTCCGTCGTAAAAAAATGGCTGCAGGCGCTGATAAGTTTTTAACAGGCGCTCTTTTAACAGGTGCAGTCTCGATTTGTCTTCCAGCTTTGCCATAAAGTCCGCGATTTTTGCATATTCCTGCGGGTGTTCCTGCTTTAATATTTCTGACTGCGCTAAGGTCTCATCGCGCTGCATAATCATACATAGCTGCAGATCGGCTATTGAGAACTTTTCAAGCATTTCGTCCGGAGCTTCGTCGTCATCTTCCGGAGGAAAATCGTGAAACAGCTCCAGATACGACACGAGCGTATCTTCGATGCGGGGATCGGCCAGTACACGCTGATAATGAAACAGCTCAATGGCGCTCTGCAGCTGGTTGTTTTCCTGTCTGCAGATTTTCTGCGCACTTTCAAAAAAACGACAGATGGCTTCATATTCCGGAGTAGAATATTTTACATGCATGCAGGCGTTTGCGATTAAAAGAGCGATCCGTGGGATATATTCTTTTGCGTAAATACTGTACTGTTCCAGAAATCGCTGCAGATGGTCCAGTATTTCCACAAGTACGTCCGCATTGCCGTAATAATTCATGGATATAAGTCCGCCATAGGCTTCAATCAGGTTTGGAATATCGTCTCTGGTCCAGCGGATCTCCTGACGGATCAGCCCGGACAGGACTTCAATTCCCTGTTTATACAGGCGGTTATCATCACAAAAAGAGGCATACAGCAGTAAAAAATCTGTTTCCCTGCAGCCGAGTCCGTAAGCTGTTTCGCATGCACGAAAAGCTTTCTGGGTGTAGCCGCGTTCTTTGTAGGAATAGGCGAGTGCCATCTGGAACCATTTGTTTTCCGGATCTTTGCTGACTAAAAGTTCCGCGTTTTTTACTGCTTTTCCAGTGTTGCCGCATCTGCGCTGCGCCATAATCAGGAGATATAAAAACTGAAGATCATCTGGAAAACGGCTCCATGCTTCTTCACAGGCATCCCGGTATAATGTGAGATTTTTTTCTTTGCGGTAAATCTGGATCTGCCTGAGCATTTTTACAGCATTCGGATCGCTGAGCGATGGGAATACAGGACCGTCCGGTTTGTTTCCGGCATTTTTCAGACGCTCGTATGCCTGACGGATTTCCTGAAATTTTTCCGGATCGGATTCCGGAGAATGCAGACGGACCATCCGGAAATATGCTTTTTTGATTTCGGCCTGCGAAGCTCCCTGCTGCAGGCCGAGGATACTATAATCGCTGTTCATTTCAATTACTCCTTATGCAGGATGTGTGTTACTGTGCGTTCAGCTCATCCAGCAGGTACATCAGGTCGGATTCACAGACTTTTGCCAGCTCCAGATCTTCCAGAATAAGGGCTTCTTTCAGATCATAAATAGCTTCCTCCAGATCTTCCCTGACAGTCAGATCGTTCTGGATACGCGGATCTTTCAGCATTTTTTCTGCCCGCCGTACGATTGTCCGAAACTCATCTGCGTTTGGAGCTTCCTTCCATTTGCTTACATCCACAAGCTCTTCCTCATCCGCCTGCTCCTGCATCATATTGATCTCAATCGAAGCGTCTGCGCCAGTGCTTGGTATGGTTGCTTTTACGTTCAGCATACCATCCAGATTATAGGAAAACTCTACATGGATACGCTCTGCTTTTGCTTTTTTGGGAGGGATGCCATGTATCTCAAAATCTCCCAGAAAATGATTTCTGCTTACAGAGCTGCTTTCCCCCTGATAAACTTCAATATGGGCAATCGTCTGATAATCGGTGCTTGTAAAATAAGTCTCGCTGCGTGTAACAGGTATGGTGACGTTTCGTGGAATCACGACACCCATACGGTCCAAAGAATACTCGTCCACTACGCGGATGCCAAGCGTATAAGGATTGACATCCGTAATGATAATGCTGTCTTCCTGATGAATGCTGCCTTCGATAATACCGGCCTGAATGGCTGCGCCTTCAGCTACGGCGTAATCCGGATTGACTGCCTGTGCCGGTTCCATCTGCAGATAATTTTCGATATCTTTTGCAACGAGCGGCATTCTGGTCGAACCGCCGACTAAAATGACACGGTCGATATCTGATGGGAGTACGCCGCTGTCTGCTAATACGACGTCGATCGGCGGATGCGTCCGGCCGATCAGATCCTGCGTCAGCTCTTCAAATGCTTCGACCGTCAGTGTTTCATCCAGAGCAAGTGGCTCTCCGGATTTTTCCGCAATCATCGGGATGAGAATCTGGCAGGAAATTTCTTTGCTCAGAGTCTTTTTGCACCGCTCGGCTTCTTCCTTAAGCTTAACCATTGCATATTTATCTTTTGTCAGGTCAACCTCATGTTTTTTTCGAAATTCTTCGATCAGCCAGTTCATGATCTTTTCGTCAAAATCTTTGCCGCCCAGCTGATTATCACCGCTGCTGGCTTTTACCTCCAGTACGCCGTCAAACATTTCCAGCAGAGTGACATCAAAGGTACCGCCACCCAGATCATAGACGAGGATATGGCTTTCTTCTTCCATATGTTCCAGTCCGTAGCTTAATGCGGCCGCGGTCGGCTCATTTAAAATACGCATGACCTCCAGTCCTGCTTTTTTTCCGGCTTCCACGGTAGCCTGTCTTTGCAGGTCGTCAAAATAAGCAGGCACAGAGATCACGGCACGGGTAATGTCCGTTTTCAAATATTCAGATGCGTAAGCTTTGACATATTCCAACAGCTTTGCAGAAAGCTCTACAGGTGTATAGGTGTCCTTGCCAAGCGCAATTTTTTCATTTGTTCCGATTTTACGCTTTACTTCAATCGCTGTTTTTTCCGGTGATAATAAATATTGTGCCCGCGCTTTTTCGCCGATGACAAATTCATCCTGTTCGTTTAATCCTACGGCAGACGGGGTAATAATTTCATTTTCCAGATTAAAGATCATGAGTGGCTTGCCGTTTTGAATCACGGCAGCTTCTGTTGTAGAGGTTCCAAGATCGATTCCGATTACTGTATTCATGTGTTCTCCTGTTTCCGGCAATATGCCTGTAGTCGCCTGGGGTTGTGGGTTAGAAGTCAGATCGTAGCAGAAAAAATGTCAGGATGCAGGACCTGAAAAACGGTATGCTGCTGCCTGTGCTTTTTTTCTGACTTTTCCTTTGTATAGATATCCGCAGCGGTAGATTTCAGCGATGGTCTTGTCCAGAGCAGGATCCGTGGTGTCCGTGACGTCTATAATTTCGTGCAGGTCATAGTCTACGCTGACGCCGCATTCCTGTATCAGGCTGATTGCGCAGGAGTGCTGGCAGTGCTTCAGATTTTTTTCCATGAGTGTGATCTGGGAAGCCCAGGCTGCGTCTTTGGACGCCGCGTAATGTCTGAGATTCCAGAATTGTTCCAGATAAGCTTCAAACAGTCCTAAAAGCTGCTGTTCGGTCTGGCTGGCTTCATTCAGCTGTGCCTGGATGCTGTCCTCGCCGGATTTTTTTTCGGCCCATTCATCCAGCAGATCTTCGATGGCCATGTCATGCTTGTGCACGCTGGTCCGGAGTCTGTCACAGTTTGTTTCGAGCTGGTCCAGCTGATTGTTTATGCGGGTCTCCATTTCATCCAGCATTTTTAGTGTATGAAATTTAAACTGACGGACAGTCTCCGTCAGGTCGGTCAGAAGATCCAGCTTTTGCTTTACGGCTGCAGCGTCCTGTGTAAGAGCTGACAGCTGTTCTTCGAGCTGATGAAACCGGAGGTCCTGATTTTTTTGTCTGAAAAACATATTTCAATCCTGCCTTTGCATAAGATAATTACGAATAGATGACTTTATGGTAAAATTTCCGGTGTAAAAATATAACATACAGATCTGATCCATTCTTTCTAAATCTGCTACAAAATAATAATATTTGCGCAGGACAGATCTTCACCGAGATTGTATATTTTACCGGAAATGATGCCGACAACGGTTGGCCGCAGGATATAATGCGGATTATTTTTCACGACCTTTTCCACATGACTGCTTCTGTTTTTTGCTTTACCTATCTACTTTCCGAGAGCACTCAGTTCATTTCTATTTTATATTAATTCATCCATTCTGACAAAACTGAGCTGATACGGAAAACGGTTATTTGGGTTGACTTTAAAAACAGCATGAAATGATAATCCTTTTACAATTGAATCATATTTATTATCCATCGAAAATCTTCCTGTTACATTTAATCTCATACCATCAAATGAAAAAGCCAAGTCCTCTACATATCCTGTTACCACCCCATCTACATTTCCCATCCCGTGATGTTGAG
>CANTHI010000173.1 GCA_947653505.1 uncultured Eubacterium sp. | reverse complement strand
CAGGGAGATGCCTGTGCAAAAGCATGGGGGTGTGATCTGACTTATGATTATGTGAAAATAAATGCAGATTACCGGAGCTGACGAAATATGACAAAAATTTCATCTGTGTACTTCCCCAAAAGTGTTCTTTCGTATATAATAGCTATGAGATGTCATTTTGGACGTAAAGAGCAGAAAGGGGGAGCGGGGGATGAAAAAAATGACAGTATTTTTGTGTCTGATTTTTGGACTAAATCTGGCAGGATGTGGCGGAACGGTTTCAGAGAATGATGCGCAGGCAGTCACGGATGCAAAGGACGATGTGCAGACACAGATTTCTGACCAGTCCGGTACGGATACGGAACAGACAACCACGCAGTCTGATCTGGAAGCCGGATTGAAACAGTATGCAGATGCAGTGCCGGTGGTGTATATGACAGGAAAGATTACACCGGATTCTTTGCTGGAGCTGTATCAGTCGCTGGGCAGAAAGAAAAAAGGAAAGCAGACAGCCGTGAAAATATCTGCAGGTGAGCTTTCTGATGAAAGCAGTCCGGATCCGGAGCTGTTTCAGAAGCTGGTACAGGCAGTGAATGGAACGATCGTAACAGGCAGTACCAGAGATGATCTGCAGCCGGCAAAAGATCAGGGACTGGCACAGATTGCAGATGTAAAGGTTCTGGATGAAGGAGGTTCAGTGACGATTCCGGTCGGGGAAGGGACGCACCTGACTGAAAATTACGTAGGGACGCATTTTTCAGAATATGATCATTATTTGCTGGTCTCTTATTTTCAGGGACATGCCGCGGCAGGATTTGATGGAGCGGTCAAAAATGTATCAGTCGGTGTCAGCTCTGTAGAAGGAAAATGTCTGATCTATTCTGCCGGAAGCAGCAGCACCGATCCGCGGGGCGCAGAGCAGGATATGTTTCTGGAAGCAATGGCAGAAGCTGGAAAATCAGTTTCAGATGCGCTGAACGGCAATATTTTATATATCAATATTATGGACCATCGTGCGATCGACGGCGGTTTTGCAAACGATGCTGCCGGGCAGTCGGACAGGGAGATTGGTATTCTGGCCTCTTCGGATCCCGTTGCACTGGATCAGGCAAGTATTGATCTGGTCTACATGGAAGATGGGAGCGATACGTTTGTCAGCTGGGTAGAAAAGCTGAATGGGGAGTACGCGCTGGAATATGCGGAGGAAATCGGACTGGGCAGCAGTGCGTATACGCTGGTTTCCATCGATTGATTTTAAAGGGATCATGCAGGAACTTATCAAAATCAGATATCAGAGAGGATGGAAAAAGGAATGACAGATTTGGCAAAACGGATTTTGTGCGCAGCTGTCGTTGCAGCTGTGACCGGTGCCGGACTGCAGGCTGCACCGGTCCGCATCTGTGCGGCTGCAGAAAGCGAAGGACTTGTAAAAGAAGACGGGCATTACTGCTATTACGAAGATGGACAACCTGTGACAGACAGCTGGATTACCGTTGGGGACGGGACATTTTATTTTGACGGGGATGGAAAAGCATCGGTCTTAAGCTGCAGCATCGACGGGGATTATTATGTATTTGACGGGGAAGGCAGGCTGATACAGCCATCCGCCACCACAATCGTCGAAGTAGAAGCAGAAGACGGACAGATACGAAAGTACTATGTGGATACGGACGGCATGGCAGTCAGCGGCTGGTCGGATGACAAAAAGTACTATTTTGACAAAACCGGAGCAATTGTCACCGGAATAACGGTCATCAAAGAAAAATTTTATTGTTTTCAGGCAAACGGCAGATACAATCAGGCAAAGACAAAGAAAATACGCAAAGCGGCAAAATATGAAAAGCCGTTTTCCGGATTGCAAAAATATATCGGCAAGCCCAAAAAAGCAAAATATTATGCAAGCTGTTACGGAAAAGGTAAGGATGGAATACTGACGTATGATGGCTATAAAGTCTATACGTTCAGGCCTGACAGCGGCACGGAAATATTTATGGGAGCAGAATAGGAGGATCAGATGTTGGCGAAGGCAGAAAATTATTTGAAAAAAATAGCTATCTTTACACTGGTTTTCTGTATGATAACAGGTTTATTCGCACAGCCGGCAGCGGCGTCCGCAGGGGCACAGCTGGACGAGGCGGTGACAAAGATTGTGGACAAACAGGTCAGCGCCAAAGACAGTGCGAAAAAGAAGTTAAAAAAACTGTTTACTTATATCCAGAAGGAATATGACTATGGCCGCAAAACAGGCTTTGAAGCATATAACGGCTGGGAAAAGGATTATGCGCTGGAAATGCTGGAGGATCAGAAAGGGAGCTGTTATCATTACGCGGCTGCCTATGCGTTTCTGGCAAAAAAAGCAACCGGATACAGCGTACGGATTGGCGTGGGACAGACAACCGGATTCAGCGGAAATCTGCAGAAACATGCATGGGCAGAGGTTAAGATCAGTGGGAAATGGTACATCTGCGATCCGAATATGGACAAGTACGCGGCAGAATCTTCCGGAAAATATTGTCTGAAAAAACGTAACAGTCTGAAGGGTACATACAATAAATTTAAAGATACAAAGTACTACGATGCGGCATTTTAATTAACGGCCAAAACGATTGTGCATTTAGGAGAAGCAAATATGGTTTTCAGTTCTTTGGTATTTATCAGTATTTTTCTTCCGGCCGTATTGCTGCTTTACTGGCTGCTGCCATCCCATACAGGCAGGAATATCCTGCTTCTGGCAGTCAGCCTTCTCTTTTACGCATATGGTGAGCCGGTCTATGTGTTTCTGATGATTGCATCGTCATTTTTTAATTATCTGTGCGCCCTATGGATGCACAGAACAAAGAAATATGACCGGATGATTCTGACAGCGGCGGTAGTGGTGAATCTTGGCGTTCTTTGCGTTTTTAAATACGCAGCATTTCTGACAGAGCTTTGGAGTCATTTTACGGGAATGGAACTGGCGGTTCCAAATGTGGCGCTGCCGGTTGGCATTTCCTTTTTTACGTTTCAGGCAATGTCTTATGTCATTGATGTCTACCGCGGGGAAGTGCAGCCGCAGAAAAATTTTATGTTTGTGCTGTTGTATATCTCGCTGTTTCCACAGCTGATCGCAGGACCAATTGTCAAATACCATGATGTCGAAAAAGAGCTGGCCAGCCGCAGCTTCCATGCGGAGGAGGCGGCAAAAGGTATCCGCAGATTGATTGCCGGACTGGGGAAAAAGATACTGATCGCAAATTATATGGGAGAGATTGCAGATACGCTGTTTGCGGCACCAGCGGCACAGATCAGTCTGGCAGGTGCATGGCTGGGCGCAGTTTCTTATATGCTCCAGATTTATTTTGATTTTAGCGGCTATAGCGACATGGCAATTGGCATGGGGCATATGTTTGGATTTCATTTTAAGGAAAATTTCCGATATCCTTATGGGGCAGATTCCATCCGGGATTTCTGGAGAAGATGGCATATTTCCTTATCCGGCTGGTTTCGGGAATATCTGTATATTCCGCTCGGAGGAAGCCGCAGAGGGCGTGTCAGGACATGTATCAACAAGCTGATTGTATTTGCATGTACTGGCATGTGGCATGGGGCGAATGTAACATTTTTATTCTGGGGATTATTTCATGGATGCTTTTTAATGCTGGAGGAAGTAGTTCCGTTTTTTCATAAAGAAAAAACCGGATGGAAAAAGATACTGGCACATGGTTATGTGCTGCTCGTCGTGATGACCGGCTTTGTGTTTTTCAGGGCAGAGGATATGGGACAGGGGATGTTCTGGATCCGGCAGATGTTTACCGGACTGAAGGCGGACCAGGCGCAGGACTCCATGCGTCTTGTACGATCCCTGCTGACGCCGGTGCATCTGGCTGCTTTTGCGGCGGGGATCGCAGGCTCTATGCCTGTAATGGAAACAATCGGACAGAAAAAGCAAATGCAAAAAATATTATGGCCGGCATCGCTGATACTGCTGGCGGTCTGTATGATGAATCTGGCAGGAGGCACCTATAATCCTTTTATTTACTTCAGATTTTAACAGCTCAGGTTCTGTAAAGAAGAACGACAGGTGTATGAAAAAGAAGGAGGATACATGAAAAAGGGGTATCATATCTATATAGCATTGTTCATAATTTTGTGTCTGCTTCCTTCTGCCGGGCTGCTCTTTGCGGGAGGAGAACCATCTAAGGAAAACCGCCGGACGGCAGAACCGCCGGTCTTATCAGACGAAGACGGACTCAATCCATATTTTTTATCAGACGCAGGAGCATGGTTTGAGGATCATTTTGCATTCCGCAATGAGATGGTAACAGGCTATGCAAAGCTGCTTGGAAACGTATTTGGCACATCTTCCCAGCAGGGAGTGATCGTAGGAACAGACGGATGGCTGTTTTACAAAGATTCGCTGGAAGATTTTCAGGGAACCGGGCAGATGACAGAGCGGCAGTTATTTGATGTGGCACATACGATGGCGATGATACAGGAATATGCAAAAAAACAGGGCGCGCAGTTTGCATTTACCATCGCTCCGAATAAAAATTCCTTATACGGGGAATATATGCCATATTACTACCAGCCGTTTCGAAACGGAAAAAGCAATATGGAACGGCTGAAAAAATATCTGCAGGCAGAACAGGTAAACTACGCCGACCTGTATGAGTTATTCAGCAGCAGGGAAGAAGTACTGTATCATAAAACAGATTCCCACTGGAATCAGGCAGGCGCGGCACTGGCATCAGACCGGATACTGACAGCTCTGGGAAAAGCACACGTATCTTATACTGACAGAAACTATCAGATCCGCAGGGATTCTGAAGGCGATCTGGAGCAGATGCTGTACCCTGCGGCAATCCGGCCAGAGGAAGAGATCTATTACGATCCGGTGCCGCAGTTTACCTACTGTGAAGAAGTAGAGAATCATTTCGCGCCCAAAATCAGTACACGTTCCAAAGGCAGCGGCAGTCTGGTCATGTATCGGGACTCTTTTGGAAATGCGCTGCTTCCTTTTTTTGCGGAATCATTTGAAAACGCATATTTTTCACGGGCATTGCCTTACCAGCTCTCAGATCTTACACAATATCACGCAGATACGCTCGTAATTGAACGGGCCGAACGCTTTCTGCCAGATATGACCGCAGAGGCGCCTGTAATGGAAGCGCCTGCTTTGTACGAACGGAGTCAGGAGCTTTCAACGAAAGTAGTATCTGAAAACACCGTGGCAGAAAAAGACCTTCAGGTTTCGGAACTGGAAGAAACCAGACAGGGAGAGATAACAAAAATTACAGGAAAACTACCTTCAGATGCATTAAATACAACGTCCAGAATCGGTGTGAGAGTAAACGGAGACCGGTGTTACGAGGCATTTCCGGTTTCCTGTGAAGACGGACAGGAAGGATTTTCCATGATCCTGCCTGCGGATGCTCTGCGGGAGAGCGGCAATATATATGCGGTCTTTTGCTTTTAGCCAGCGCCTTCCATCCGGCGTCCGCACAGCCAATACGTAACAAATTAAGAATTGTTAAGATTTATTTAATCCGCAACGTAAGATTTTTACGCTATCCTGTCATTGTTCTAAAAATCCGGTAAAACGGAACACCGGAAAATGTTAAAGGAAAGGGGCTTGGAAACGTGAAAAAAATCTTTGTGATCTTAGCAATGGCAGGGATGCTTGCCGTAACAGTATATGAGTCATCTGCTGAAAAGGGAGCAGTTACAGCCGTCGCGGCAGAAGGAGTATCCGCAAAACAGTCTGGAAAAAAATACTATGTAACATCGGAGGTCCTTCATGTAAGGAGCGGCCCCGGAACGAATTATACGGTGATTGGCAGCCTGACGAAAGGAATGGAAGTAAAGGTATTTTCCGTCAGGGGAGAAAAAGGAAACCGGTGGGCAAAAATCAGATTTGAAGGGCTTACCGCATATGTGTCCAGAAATTATCTGGCGAAAAAGTAATTCTGTGTTACTATTTTAAATATCGTCCCGAATTGTTACTATGAGCAGACTTTAGGCTGTGAATAGTAACAATTCTGTGGAAACAAGGACAGAAGGCAGGTATTGTATGGAACAGATCCGTATACTGATCATAGAGGATGACGCAGCGATTCGGGAAGGCGTGCGTATTCTGCTGGAAGGAGACGGCTTTTTGGTGGAAGAAGCTGAAAACGGGGCCAGAGGTCTGGAGAAGATTTCCGATGCAACCGGACTGGTCATTCTGGATATCATGATGCCAGGCATATCCGGAATCAGGACATGTGAGGAAATAAGAAAAAGATCGAAGGTGCCGGTTTTATTTCTGACAGCAAAGGGGCAGGAGTCTGACAAACTGCTCGGACTTACAGTCGGGGGCGATGACTACCTGGTCAAGCCGTTTTCCTATGCAGAGCTGCTTGCAAGGGTAAGAGCACTCCTGCGGCGGCGTAACGTGTATGACAAAGCCGGACAGGAAGCTTCCGGAAATATACCGGAATGGCTGGAAAGAGGAGGTATCCGGATCCATACAAAGTACAACCAGGTATTTGTGCGCGGACTGGAGACAGAACTTACGGAAATGGAATATGGAATTTTACTGCTTCTGATGAAAAATCCGCACAAAATTTTTTCTGTAAAAAATCTGTATGAAAGCGTGTGGGGAGAACCGTTTTTTTATACATCCGGCAATACGGTCATGGTACATATCCGCAGACTTCGGAAAAAGATCGAGGAAGATCCGCAGACTCCGCGTATGATAGAAAATGTATGGGGAAAAGGATACAGGCTTGGAATGTAAGGAACGGTGACAGGTTATGGATATACCGTTCCTTATTTCACGTCCACTATATGATATTTTGGGGAGATACAAATGTGGAAGCAGATAAAAGTGTTACCGCACGCTGCAGCGGTCGTTGCGATTTTTTTTCTTACGGATTCCTGCTGCAGTGAAATTATCGGGCTGGTATTCCGGGTATGCAGTTCTGTAATTTTTGCAACGGCATTGTATGTCTGTCTGGATATTGTGAGCGTCTGTGCCGCAGTTTTTTTGTATGCCAGGTATGTGTTAAAGATACCTTTGACAGAACTGTATCTGGGAAAGCCGTTTCCAGATTTGCAATGGTGTGTGACAGCAGCCGCGATACCGGTAGTGGCAGATGTGATTTATTTTGTCTGTACAAAAGGGGAATTTCAGGCACATTGGCATACATGGGATGAAGCGGCCGGGCTTTTGTTTCATGAGATATGCAGCTCCGGATTCAGGGTGGCCGTAACAGAAGGGATATTATTTCGGGGACTGCTGTCTGGTATCGTAGAAAAAGGATTTGGGACAAAGATGGGGACGGTTGTTTCCGGCTTTCTTTATGCGGCAGCCAGATTTTTGCTTTCTTATGGGATTGTCCGGAATGGAAGAAATGATGCCGGCACGTTGCTGCTGACAGCCCTGATGGGACTGGCATTTACGTGGATCACCAGTGTAACTGGATCTGTCTGGAGTTCAGTACTTCTTAGTTTTCTTTTTTTGTTTTGCCTTCTCCTCTGCTTCTCTAACATTTGAACCTTCTTTTATTAAATTCAAGGCCATCTCAAATTGTTTATCTCCATCTTCAACTCCAAGCAAGGCTCTACAGTGTCCCTCTGATAATTTACCCTCTTTTGCAAATTACAGCACAAAAAGAAGTAAAATTTCAAATAGC
>CANTHI010000172.1 GCA_947653505.1 uncultured Eubacterium sp. | reverse complement strand
TCCCATCCGGCTGGTTTTCAAAAGCTTTACACACGTTGTAACGAAACATTATGTAGAAATTAATACATAATCGTTCCGGTAATCTGATGCAAAGCCTGTGAAAACCAGCTGGGAGAGGAAATTTGCCCCGGCTGCTGTGGCTTCGGAAGAATGTTAGAAGCCCTTAGTATTCTGCCCGATACACAGGCGGCGAAGCCGAAGCGGCACCTTTAGCTGCTGGCGGTACGCCAGAAGCGAACCAGGTGTCGCGCCCGTCCGGTACCACAGAGTAGATGCAGAATACTTAGAGATTCTTACATTCTGGAAACCGGAACAATGAAACAGGGCCGGTTCCCTCATCCAGCGTCCGGGAGGCCAATATATGCTATCAGATTTTCTCTCCCAGCGTCCGCGCAGCCAGAATGCAACACTTTTATGTAAATTGCTGCATTTGCTTTAAAGTCCGCTCCTATGGGAATTTGCCCCGCCTTCACGACCCGCTTATCACTTCCTGCAATTTTTATATTGATTTATAGAATCACATATAGTATATTGTAAATGATTTGTTACCAATGTTTGGAATGGATGCACGGCTTTGGAATCAAACGATAAGTATGTGTATAAAACAGGAGGATTTATGAGTAAAAAGATCAGGGTAGTCGTCGATGCTATGGGCGGGGATCATGCGCCGGGGGAAATTGTAAAAGGAGCATTGCAGGCGCTGGATACCCAGAAAAATCTGACGCTGATTCTGGCCGGACAAAAACAGCCGCTGGAAGCAGAGCTGAAAAAGTATCCGTATGATGCAGACCGTGTGCAGACAGTCTTTGCCGAAGAGGTCATTGCGATGGCGGAGCCTCCGGTAGCAGCGATCCGTAAGAAAAAGGATTCATCGATTGTTGTCGGACTAAATATGGTAAAGCGCGGGGAAGCGGATGCCTTTGTATCCGCTGGCAGCACAGGTGCCGTACTGGCAGGCGGGCAGCTGATTGTCGGCAGATTAAAGGGAGTGGAGCGTCCGCCGCTTGCGCCGCTGATCCCTACGGCAAAGGGAGTATCGCTGCTGATCGACTGCGGGGCGAATGTCGATGCCAGAGCGTCCCAGCTGGTGCAGTTTGCAAAAATGGGTTCTGTTTATATGGAGCATGTAATCGGCGTGAAGCATCCGCGAGTGGCGATTGTAAACATTGGTGCGGAAGAGGAAAAAGGAAATGCGCTTGTCAAAGAGACCATGCCGCTGTTAAAGCAGTGCAGGGAGATCAATTTTACCGGCAGTATTGAAGCGAGGGAGATTCCTTACGGGGCCGCGGATGTGATTGTATGTGAGGCATTCGTCGGGAATGTGATTTTAAAGCTGTATGAAGGGACGAGCTCCATGCTGCTTTCGCAGGTGAAAAAGACGATGATGAGCTCGCTGCGTACAAAGGTGGGCGCGCTTTTAATAAAGCCGGCGCTGAAAAAAACACTGAAGGATTTTGACGCTTCAAAGTATGGCGGGGCACCGATGCTTGGGTTAAAGGGGCTGGTCGTAAAGACACATGGGAGCGCGAAAGCATCTGAGGTAAGACAATCCGTGATTCAGTGCGTGAATTTTTCAAAACAAAAGATCAATGAAAAAATCAGCCAGCAGTTTGCGGCTGAACAGACGTCTGAACCGCGGGATTCCCAATAGAGAAAATGATAAAAGGAGGAGAGAGTTGTCATGGAATTCGAAAAAATCAAAAAAATCATTGCAGAAGTACTGAATGTGGATGAAGAAGAGATCACAATGGATACGACTTTTGTCGATGATCTTGGTGCGGATTCTCTGGATGTGTTCCAGATTATTATGGGCATCGAGGAAGAATTTGATATCGAAATCGCCAATGAGGAAGCGGAAAAAATAGCAACCGTCGGCGATGCCGTAGAACAGATTAAAAATGCATTAAACTAATGGGGAAAGGGTGTTTTGAGACGATGGCAGTTGTTTTAAAACACCCCTTGCAGTTTCAAAGGCAGAAAGTGAGAAGTGAATGAGAAAACAGTTGGAATTTCAAAATGTAATTGGTTATGAGTTCCGTCAGGCCGGGCTTTTGCAGCAGGCGCTGACGCACAGCTCTTATGCGAATGAAAAGCGGATGAAAAAGCATTCTGATAATGAGCGGCTCGAGTTTCTGGGGGATGCTGTGCTGGAGATTATTTCCAGCGAATATCTGTACCATCATTTTCCGGACCTGCCCGAAGGGGAGCTGACCAAAATGCGGGCCAGCCTTGTCTGTGAGCCGACGCTGGCATACTGTACGAAAGATCTGCGGCTGGGAGAATATCTGCTGCTTGGCAGGGGGGAAGACCGTACCGGGGGCAGGACGCGCAGCTCGATTTTATCCGATGCGCTGGAGGCAGTGATCGGAGCGATTTATCTGGATGGTGGTTTTGCTAGTGCAAAAGAGTTTGTCCTGAAATATATTCTGACAGACATTGCGCATAAGCAGCTCTTTTTTGATAGCAAGACTATCCTGCAGGAGACCGTACAGGGACTGAATATGGGCGCCATAAGCTATAAGCTGGTCAGGGAGAGCGGGCCGGATCATGACAAGGTATTTGAGGTGGAACTTTTGATTGGAGAAAAACGGGCGGGTACAGGAGCCGGCCATACGAAAAAAGCGGCAGAACAGGAGGCGGCGTATAAAGCACTGATACAGCTTCAGGATTATGATCAGAATCAGAACCAGAAGCAAAATCAGGACCATGATCAGAACCAGAAGCAAAATCAGGGCCATGATCAGGATCACGATCAGAACCAGAAGCAAAATCAGGATCACGATCAGAATCACTAAAACAGCGGAGGAAAGAATGTATTTAAAAAGCATAGAGGTGCATGGTTTTAAGTCTTTCGCAAATAAGATCGTGTTTGATTTTCATAACGGGATCACCGGCATTGTAGGGCCGAACGGGAGCGGGAAGAGCAATGTGGCAGACGCGGTCCGCTGGGTCTTAGGGGAGCAGAGCGCGAAGCAGCTGCGTGGCTCCAGTATGCAGGACGTGATTTTTGCAGGGACAGAAAACCGCAGGCCGGTCAGCTATGCGTATGTGGCGATTACGCTGGATAACGCGGATCATGTGCTTCCGGTAGAGTATGAGGAGGTTACGATTGCCAGACGTGTTTACCGCTCCGGTGAAAGTGAATATCTGTTAAACGGGAGCGGGTGCCGGCTGAAGGATGTATATGAGCTGTTTTATGATACCGGTATCGGTAAGGAAGGCTATTCGATCATCGGACAGGGGCAGATCGAACGGATTTTAAGCGGCAAGCCGGAAGAGAGGCGGGAATTGTTTGACGAAGCGGCAGGGATTGTAAAATTTAAGCGTCGTAAGGCGGATACCCAGAAAAAGCTTGCGCAGGAACGGGAAAATATGGTCCGTATCCATGATATTTTAACCGAGCTGGAGCGTCAGGTCGTGCCGTTGGAAAAACAGGCGGAAAAGGCAAAGATCTATATCCATAAAAAAGAAGAGCTGAAAGTGTACGAGGTCAATCTGTTTTTAATGGATATGGAGCACAATCAGGTGCAGTGCCGGCAGACAGAGGAAAAATACCAGATTGCCGATGCACAGTTAAAAGAAACGCAGCAGCAGTTTGAGCAGACGCGTGCGGAATATGAGAACCTGACGAAACAGCTGGATCAGATCGAAATACGCATTACAGATACCAGAGAGCAGATCAGTGCCTGCGCGGTGCGCAAAGGAAAGCTGGAGGGCGAAATAAATGTGCTGCTGGAGCAGATTCATACCGCACAGATGTCGCAGGAGCATTATCAAAACCGCAGGGAAGCGATTGAAAAGGACCGCAGCGAACGGCAGAAAAGCAGGCAGGAATATGAAAATGAAAAATCTGTTCTGGATAACAGGCTCAGGGAAACCGCGGACAGCCGTAAACAGGCGCAGGAGCGTCTGGAACAGGCACGGGAGCGCATTGCAGCGTTAAATCAGACGATAGAACGCGGGAAAAATGAAATTATTGAGCTGCTGAATCAGAAAGGAGCGGTAAAAGCACAGCAGCAGCGTTTTGATATGATGCTGGAGCAGGTGAATATCCGCAATGCGCAGTTAAATCAGCGCAAGCTGCGCAGAAAAAGCGAGGAAGCAGATCTGGAGACGGTCATCGCACAGCATGAGGAAACGCTAAAGACACTGGCAAAGCGCCTCTATGAGCTGGAACAGGCACAGCAGGAGTATGAGAACAGACAGCAGGAAAAAAAGCGCAGCATGGAAGAAGTCCGGCAGCAGCTGGAGCAGACAGCGACGGACTTTCATAAAACACAGTCCCGTCTGGAGACACTGCGCAATATTTCCGAGCGTTATGACGGCTATGGCAACAGTATCCGCCGGATTATGGAGCAGAAGGCAAAAGAGCCGGGCATCCACGGCGTTGTGGCCGATCTGATGAAGGTGGAGAAACAATACGAAACGGCGATCGAGACAGCGCTGGGCGGCAGTATCCAGAATATTGTCACCGAAGATGAAGAGACAGCGAAAAAGATGGTCCGTTTTTTAAAAGAAAATAAATACGGGCGGGCGACGTTTCTGCCGCTGACAAGTGTAAGCGGCAGACAGACAAACCGTAATGAACGCGCGTTAGACGCAGATGGTGTGATCGGCATGGCAAATACGCTTGTCCACACGGAACCGGTATATGAAGGCGTGATGTCTTATTTACTTGGCCGTATTTATGTCGTGGATCATATCGATCATGCGGTGCAGCTGGCAAGGGAATTTCATTATTCGTTAAATATCGTCACGCTGGAAGGAGAGCATCTGATGCCGGGCGGTTCGATCTCGGGTGGTGCTTTCCGGAGCAGCAGCAACCTTCTGGGGCGCAGGCGTGAGATCGAAGAGCTGGAGACAAAGCTGCAGCAGTTAAAAAAACAGCGCAGCCTGTTCAATGACCGCCAGCAGGAAATCCGCACCGCACAGGAGCTGCTGCGTAAGGAGCAGGAAGAAAACAAGGCAGTCAGCCAGCAGGCGTATCTGGAGCAGAATACGGCGAAAATCAATCTGGAGCGCGTCTTAGAGCAGAAATACGAAAGTGAAAAAGCGGCAGAAGCCCTGCTGCAGGAAACAAAGGAGCTGGAGCAGCAAAAAGCGCAGGTCCGTGCGGATCTTGAGCGCGTTGCCACGCAGCTTGCCGGACTTTCCAGACAGGAGCTCCAGATCAGCGAAGAGACGCAGGCGGCACAGCAGACGCTCGAAGAGCAGGCAGGCTCGGAGCAGGAATACGCAGCGGCACTGTCCAAAATCCAGATGGAAGAGGCAAATCTCAGCCAGCAGGCCGGATTTATAAAGGAGAATATCAGCCGGACTGATATTGAGCTTCAAAAGCTGGCACAGGAGCTGGAGCAGCTGGAGAGCGGGGCAGGGCATGCGGATGCGGACGTCCTGCAAAAAGAGCAGGAGATCGGAAAGCTGAAAAAGGATATTGAAGAGTCCGGTGCCGCCGATGCAAGGCTGGCACAGGAGCTGGAAGCACAGCTTTCACAGAAAGAGACGATGAGCGCGCAGCAGAAAGGGTTTTTTGCAAAACGGGAAGAATTATCCGAGCGCAAAAACGTGCTGGACAAAGAAATCTTCCGGTTAAACAGCCAGAAGGAAAAGCTGGAGGAGGCAAAAGAAGCCCAGACCAACTATATGTGGAGCGAATACGAGCTGACGCCGCATCAGGCGGTAAAGCTGCGGGATGAGCAGTATAACGATCCTTCTAAAACGAAGAACCTGATCCGTCAGACAAAGGATGAAATCCGAAAGCTCGGGGATGTCAACGTCAACGCGATCGAGGAGTACCGGGAAGTATCGGAGCGGTACGGATTTTTAAAAACGCAGCATGACGATCTGATACAGGCAGAGCAGACGCTGCTGGGCATTATCGAAGAGCTGGATACCGGAATGCGCAGGCAGTTCGCGGAAAAGTTCGCGGAAATCCAGCAGGAATTTGACAAAGCGTTCAAGCAGCTGTTTGGCGGCGGGAAAGGAACGCTCGAGCTGATGGAGGACGAGGAAATACTGGAATGCGGCATCCGCATCATCGCGCATCCGCCAGGCAAAAAGCTCCAGAATATGATGCAGCTGTCCGGCGGGGAAAAGGCGCTTACGGCGATCGCGCTTTTGTTTGCGATCCAGAACTTAAAGCCTTCCCCGTTCTGTCTGCTGGATGAGATCGAAGCGGCGCTGGACGACAGCAATGTGAACCGGTTTGCGAAATATTTACATAAACTGACCAAAAATACGCAGTTTATTGTGATCACGCACAGACGCGGGACAATGGCGGCAGCAGACCGGCTGTACGGCATTACGATGCAGGAAAAAGGCGTTTCCACGCTGGTATCTGTCAGCCTGATTGAAAATGACCTGAATTAGAATGTCTGGAAGGAAAAAATAAAAAACGGAAAACAGGACAGGGAGGAAATGCAGCTACATGGGAGAAAAAAAAGGTTTTTTTAAACGTCTGGTAGAAGGACTGACGAAGACGAGGGATAATATTGCCGCTGGCATAGATGCCGTCTTTAGCGGATTTTCCAAAATCGATGATGAGTTTTATGAAGAGCTGGAGGAAATTCTGGTTATGGGAGATCTGGGGGTTGGGGCGACCACAGCGATTCTCGACAGCCTCAGACAGAAAGTAAAGGAACAGCATATCAAGGATCCGGCAGCATGTAAGGAGCTTCTGATCAGCAGCATTAAAGAGCAGATGGCAGTCGCAGAGACAGCCTACCGGTTTGAAGAGGAGCGTGCCGTAGTGCTTGTCATCGGCGTGAACGGTGTCGGAAAGACTACGACGGTCGGAAAGCTGGCAGGAAAGTTTAAAGCACAGGGCAAAAAAGTCGTAATCGCGGCAGCGGATACGTTTCGTGCGGCAGCAGGCGGGCAGCTGGCCGAATGGGCAAACCGTGCGGGCGTGGAGATGATCGGCGGGCAGGAAGGCGCAGATCCGGCCTCTGTCGTCTACGATGCGGTAGCAGCCGCCAAAGCACGCAACGCGGATATTTTACTGTGTGATACGGCAGGCAGGCTGCACAATAAAAAGAATCTAATGGAAGAGCTAAAAAAGATCAACCGTATTTTGGAACGGGAATTTGCGCAGGCATACCGCGAAACGCTGGTCGTGCTGGACGCGACAACCGGACAGAACGCGCTTAGTCAGGCAAAGCAGTTTTCCGAAGTGGCAGACATTACCGGCATCGTACTGACGAAAATGGACGGTACGGCAAAAGGCGGGATCGCAGTCGCGATCCAGTCAGAGCTGGGCATACCGGTGAAATATATCGGCGTCGGGGAATCGATCGATGATCTGCAGAAATTCGATTCGGAGCAGTTTGTGAATGCGCTGTTTCATAAGCCGGATGAAATGGATGGATAGACGTATATTTTCGGCGGAGGTTGCGTATGAATCAGAGTGTGCTGATCGATCTTGGGGTACAGAGCTTTGAAAAGATCCGCAGGCGGAAATCTTTTTATGTGGATAAGACAGAATTTCTGAGAGAATGGTGGGAAAAAGGCGCGGATGTGACGCTGATTACACGTCCGCGGCGGTTTGGAAAAACACTGAATCTGAGTATGACAGAATGCTTTTTTTCAAAAAGTTATGCAGGCAGAAGCGATCTGTTCGAAGGACTTTCCATATGGAGCACGGAAAGCTTCAGACAGTATCAGGGCAG
>CANTHI010000171.1 GCA_947653505.1 uncultured Eubacterium sp. | reverse complement strand
ACGCCAGAAGCGAATAGCATGCCCCATTGGGCACCAGGTGTCGCGCCCGTCCGGTACCACAGCCTGGATGCAGAATGCTTAGGGCTTCTTGCATTCTGGAGCGGTCACAGCAGACGGGGCAAATTTTCTCTCCCAGCGTCCGCGCAGCTAAAAAATAACATTTTTATGTAAATTGTTGCATTTGCTCTTAAGCTCGCGCCTATGGGCCCTGGTTCACTGTTCCGGTTTCCAGAATGTAATAAGACCGCTGGATTTTTTGATCAAACCGGTAACGGAGGATCAGATTGCTGCAACACTGGAAAAATTTGTACGGCTGTATCATACAATGAAAAACACGTTCTGTTTCAGAAAAGGAAAATCTTTTTGCAACAGCTCAGACAACCTTGCACAATACTGTGCGAGGCGTAAGAAAGTGATTCAGGAGTGCAAAAATCCTATCGCGAAGCGATTTTAAATGGATTTTTGCATGTAACAGGTCAGCTTGTCTGAACTGTTACCCTTAATCCCACCAGAAATACCAGACCCTGGACTGCTCCAGCCCCGCTGCCAGTTCAGATACTTTATAGGTCCTTGTCCCCTGATGAATCCGGTCGGTGCAGAAAGCATAATGCTCTTTTGCAGCTTCCAGACTGTCCACCCCGTTTAAACCTTCCGGCGCATAAAACTCCATCACATCATGGGTAAAAACTGCAGGCAGTGCCTGATATTTTTCATACCAGTATTTACAGACCGCCATCATCTCATCCGGCGCCGGACAGTCGTTCCAGCCTCCCATCGGAAGATAGGCGATAATTTCCCACGGATGCTTTACCGGTATTTCCAGCAGAAGCGTCTCTGCTTCCAGCATACCATCCTGAAAAGAACAGTAGCTGATAAATTCGTCCAACGCGTCGCCTTCCGTCTCTGTACCGATAAAATCATCCAGTTCATCTTCTTCCATCTCTTCGGTATACTCCGCATAACGTTCCCTTAAAATTTCCTGCCCGTTGTCCTGACAATGCTCTATAAGCTCTTGTCTGTCCAGTCCCGCACCCATATCTTCTTCCAGCAGCCACTCTGTGGCATATTCATCCAGACAGATGACCGCCGGATAAAAGCCTCCATCCTTTCCGGCCGCGAGGGCCTTATGATAAGCTTTTTCCACAAGCGCCGGGTCCGAGCCTTTGTCAAATATCTGATATCTGCATCCTAAACGGTCTGCTATTTTTTTCGTAGTATCCTGCATATGTATTCCCCCTTATTCTTTCATATTGTATCTTATTTCATATCCGGTCTGTATTCTTTCATATTGTATCTTATTTTGTATCTTATTTTGTATCTTATTTTGTGTCCGGTTCGTTTGCCGGACCTTATATTTCCGGATCAGAGTTTTCCGGATCAGAATCCTGCATACTTTCCTATGACAATCGCTTTCGCATCCGGTCCGTGTCCGATATCCGGCGTTTTCGCAACCGGAAGATCCTTACGGATATGCGGACGCAGCAGGCTGTATACGGTCTGATCCTGCGGTGTCTGTTCAAAACGTGTAAACGTACCGAGCAGCACCCCGCAGACATCCGCAAATACTCCCATCTGGTCAAGCTGCGCAAAATATGCCGCAAGCTGCGGCGCTTCCCCGCCCAGTGCTTCCAGCAAAAGTATTTTTCCTTTCATGTCCGGCCAGAAGGCTGTTCCGGCAAGCTTTAGCAGACACCGGACATTTCCTCCGGTCACGATGCCCTCCATTCCGCTGCCCTGCAGAAACTGATAGTCAATGTTATACAGGCCGTTTCCGGTTCCGTCCAGCGCGTCCTGGAATCTTTGCTGCTGCAGCTTTGCGCAGGCCTTCGTAAGATTTTTTACCTGATACAGCACCGAAGGCATGCCTGTCTTTGCGTAAACAGCATTGATCACCGTCGTCAGGTCACTGTATCCCCAGAACATCTTTCCGGATTTTTGAATCACTTCATAGTCAAGCGCATTCAAAATTTCATTTGCAATGTCACCACCTGAGATATCATAGATGACATCAATCCCAGGGTCTTCATAAAACGCCATCAGATCTTTTGCCCGCTCCTTAGCAGATGCTGAAAATACGCCGTCCACAGCATACAGGTGCCGGGACTGCACGGTATGAATCCCCATCGCAGAAAGCCGGTTCACCAGCTGACAGATTTCCTGTTCCTTCTCTCTGGCCTGTCCGTTTGAACAGGCAGTCAGTCCGGCATTCACAGATAACTCCCCCTTTTCCTGTTCCATATGATTTTTCGGATCCCGCGCGATTCCCGCATCAGCAGATCTTCATTCCACTATGTATCTTAAGGAGCCGTTCTCCCATAACAGGTTTCATCAAATCAAACGCTTTTTCTCCGGTACAGTGTCCGGTGTAAAATACGGTATCCTTTCGTTCCTCTGTGCACAGCTGTCTGGCTGTCTCGCAGATGATCTGTGTTTCCTGCGGATCATACGCGCCCTTTTTCATCATATGAAATCCGCTGATCACCATTTTCGGAGGTTTTTTATAAAACGTATCGTATCTGTCTAAAATATTCAGAATCCCGTTATGGGCACAGCCGGAAATCAGCGTATGCTCCTGCCCCTGCGTGATGACCAGACACTGCTCATGCTCAAACTGATCCTGCATATTTTTCCCATCCAGTCGTTTCGACAATAAAAGATTGCTTCTGGCAAAAAACTTCCGGCCGGTAATATTTGCAAACAAAAACAGCTCTTCATCGATCTGATACTCTCCGTCCAGCATCCGCACAACGTCCAGTCCGGCGATGGCCGGATCGATGCCGATATAGCGTTCCCCATGATAATAATCCCCACAGGCTGTCCGTTGCATGTAGATCTCCGCCCGCGGATTCAGCGCATGAAAAGCCAGGATCCCGCCTGCATGATCGTAATGCCCGTGACTTAATATCACAGTATCGACTCCGGCCAGATCAGCTCCCAGACGCTTTGCATTTTTTATAAAAGCATCTGTAGCGCCTGTATCCACTAAAATTTTATGTTTTTTTGTTTCGACATATACCGACAGGCCATGCTCATAAAGACAGTCCGGATTCTGGCATGTGTCTTCCATCAGAATTATCATTTTCATAGTATGATCCTTTCTGCGCTCTCCTGGCTTCCTTTCAGACGGAGTGCGCTCTGCTTCCCTTATCAGGGCATCCCGTCTTTTTCTGTCAGCGCCTTCTTTGCAAGCTGGTCAGCTTCTTCATTATACGTATCACCTGTATGGGCTGCTATTTTGGTAAATGAGATAAAGATACGCTCCCGGCACCGGTCCATATAGTCTGCATACTGCTTTGTCAGATCATTTTTTGCCTGCCAGCCATGCGTCGCCCACTGCTCGATCCCGGCATAATCATAACAGATCTCGATCGCCGGATATCCACGGCGGATCGCCCATTTCACGGCAAACATCGCACCCAGCATCTCACCTGTCACATTGCGAAGCTCCAGCGATTTTGGATCGTTTCCGCTCCCTGACTCCCGTATGATTTCCCCATCCGGCGTCAGCAGCACACATCCAAAGGAATACCGTCTGATTTTCTTATCAAAGCTGCCGTCCACATAGGCCACCAGACGGTTTTCCTGCACACCATGATCCGGCTGAGGCTCCTCCATTCCCCCAAGATACTGTTCCGCTTCTTCTCTGGATGCAAAGCTTTTGTATACGGCCCCCGCAACCCCGTGCACCATCTTCCTGCATTCGTCCCATGATTCAAAGATTCCGGTCTTTACCCCTTTTTTTACTGCATAATATTTCTTTTTTGGCATATGAATCCCCCTATAAGTTCCGAATCCGGTCTCCTGCTCCCATAACAATCACCCATGCCAGCTGCCTGTCTTTTTCCCGGAAAGCGCAAACAGGCCCAGGCATGTCACAGGTATTTTCATACAGTCTCTTATTTTCATACAGTTTCTTATTTCCATACCGTTCTTTATAAATTACGTACTTTAAAATCACGCTCCGCCTCACGCCTTGCGTCTTTTTTTGCAATATCCTGCCGCTTGTCATACAGCTTCTTGCCTTTTGCAAGTGAAATCTGTACCTTTACAAGACTTCCTTTCAGGTATACCTGCACCGGCACAATCGTATACCCCTTTTCTTTGATCCGGCCCTGCAGCTTTAAAATCTCACGCTTATGCAAAAGCAGCTTTTTCGGACGCAGCGGATCCCTGTTGAAAATGTTCCCTTTTTCATAAGGACTGATATGCATCCCGTACAAAATAACTTCCCCATTTTCAATATGCACAAACGCCTCTTTAATGCTGCATTTGCCCATACGCAGGGACTTTACTTCCGTACCATGCAGACTGATGCCGCATTCTATATTTTCTTCCAGAAAATAATCATGTCTGGCCTTTTTATTGCTGGCAATCAGCTTAAAATTATCCTTTCCCATACCTGTCTCCCTCCTTAGCCAGTGCAAAATCCACAGTACGCATGAATGTATTCACGGACACACAGACCACATCGACCGTCTGCCCAAGCTTAAAACGTCTGCCGCCTGTTTCCCCTGCCATCTCATAGGCAGTCTCATCATAATGATAATAATCGTCTGTCATTGTATTTACATGGATCATTCCCTCAATCGTATCCGGCAGCTCTACATACATCCCCCATGATGTCATACTGGAAATGACGCCTGTAAACGTCTCCCCGATATGCGCCTGCATATACTCTGCTTTTTTCAGCTTTTCTGTTTCCCGTTCAGCCTCGTCTGCCCGGCGCTCCATCTCACTGGACTGCTTTGCAACCTCCGGCAGGATGGCTTCATAATGCATCTGCCTCTTTTCATTCATCCGCCCGCGCAGGCAGTCTTTGATAATCCGGTGAATCTGCAGATCCGGATACCGGCGGATCGGAGAAGTAAAATGGCAGTAATACTGGGTCGCCAGACCAAAATGTCCCAGACAGTCTACCGTATAATTTGCCCGCTTCATGGACCGCAGGGTCAGACGGCTGATCAGAGCCTCCTGCGGCGTTCCGGCGATCTTTCCCAGCAGCTTCTGCAGCTCTTTTGGATGGATATCGTCCCGCGAACCATGAATCGTAAGGCCAAAATTGGAAATAAACGCAGCCAGCTTTTTCACCCGTTCCGGATCCGGCGTCTGATGGGAACGGTATACAAACGGCACTTCCTGCCAGAAATAATCCTCTGCCACCGTCTCATTTGCAATCAGCATAAAATCCTCAATCAGATCTGTAGCTGTATTGCGTTCGTAAGGCTTTATTTCGAGCGGTCTGCCCTGCGCATCCAGAATGATTTTCGTCTCCGGAAAATCAAAATCAATCGAGCCGCGCCTCATCCGTTTGCTCCGAAGCAGCGCCGCCAGATCTTTCATGCGCTCAAACATCGGAACGAGCGGTTCATATTCCTGGCAAAGCTCTTCATCATGATCATCCAGAATCTTTTTTACTGCCGTATAGCTCATACGCCGGTCCACGCGGATTACCGTTTCGGCAATCTCATGCCCGACCACCTTCCCATTCTGGTCAATCAGCATGATGCAGCTTAGAGCCAGACGGTCTTCCCCGGCATTTAACGAACAGATGCCATTGGACAGCTTATGCGGAAGCATCGGAATGACACGGTCTGTCAGATATACGCTTGTCCCACGGTTTAACGCCTCCACGTCAAGAGCAGAATGCTCCTGCACATAGTTGCTCACATCCGCGATGTGCACACCCAGACGGTAATTTTCTCCTTCCATCACACACGAAACCGCATCGTCCAGATCTTTGGCGTCTTCCCCGTCTATCGTCACCATCTGCCAGTCCCTCAGGTCCTTCCGTCCCTGCATGTCCGCCGTGCTGACCTCCTTTGCCACATTGTCCGCCTGCCGCAGCAGCTTTTCTGAAAATGCCACCGGCAGATCAAAATCTTTCACAATCGAGAGAATATCAATCCCGGGATCATTCTGGTGCCCCAGAATCTCCACAATCTTTCCTTCCGGCTTTTTTCCCTTATCCCCATATTTCGTCAGCTCCACAACGACCTTGTGCCCGGAAACCGCGCCAAGCGAATGCTCCTTTAAGACAAAAATATCCTGCCCGAACTTCGGATTGTCCGGTACGACAAAGCCAAACGTCTGGCTGGCCTCGTACGTTCCTACCAGCTCTTTTAAACCATGCGACAAAATCCGCACCACCTGCGCCTCCCTGCGCCTGCCGTGCTGTCCGCCCAGCGGCTTTATCTGCACCTGGTCCATATGAATGGCGCCATTACGGTTTTCTCCGGCTATAAAATAATCCTCTTCTTCCCCTTCTACCGTCACAAAGCCAAACCCTCTGGCATTGTTTGTAAATACACCAGCCAGCAGATTTCCCTGTGACCGGGAATATTTACCCTTTTTGGATACCTCAATCCGGCACTCATCAGCCAGCGCATCCAGCACCTCCTGCAGTTCCCCTCTCTGGCTTTTCGGAACCTGCAGAACCATCGCCATTTCCTTTGCCTTCATCGGAACATACAGTTCGTCACAAATAAAAGCATAGACTGTTTTTTTTCTCTCTTCCAGCAATTTTTTATCCATATATTTATTTCATCCTTATTTTATATTTATTCTTTTACATTTTTCGGAGGACTGGTCTGCAAATGACAAAAAAACTGCCGCTCCCCGCGACAGTTTCATTCGTTCACTAATTAAAGCTTCCAATATTAAGGACAGCAGAAATAACGATAAATAATACAACCAGAACTCTTGTCAGCTTTACAAGCATCCCTTCCATAGAACGTCCTTTGTTCTTGCCCCAGTAAGTATCTGCCGCACCGGCAATCGCTCCCAGCCCTGCCGACTTGCCTTCCTGCATTAAAATAATCACTGTTAACGCGATACATACTATGATAAATAAAACTTCCAGAATGAGCTTCACAGCAGCCAAAATTGACACCTCCATCTTGTATTTACCCCGTACGCCTGATACGGATCAGGTACGGATTCGCAACTTGTGTTATTGTAGCATAGTCTTACGGCAAATTCAATACTTTTTTCCATTTTTTTATAAAATTATTACTAAATTATGAAGAAGTGCGGTAATTGTGTCACATATTGGCTGATGACCGGATGCTGGATGAGGTAAGGAAGTTTAGCAGACAGGGAGAAGAGACGGCAGTCCTTCTTCTGTCGGGAAATCTTAACTTTGCATGGGAAGATAAGAAAGAGACGGTTTCCAGAAAGGATGTATTCACAGAGGGACCGTGGTGCGTCCATGTAAGCTCGGGCGTGGAGGTGGAAGTGACGGCCAATGACGAGACAGAGATCCTCGTACAGTGCACCCGCAACGACAAGACGTTTGCAAGCCGTCTGTATGCGCCGGAGGATGCTCCCTGGGGGTATTCAAGCGTAGGCAAATTCGGCAATGTGGCAAAGCGGCGGGTGAATACCATCTTCGACCATGACATTTCTCCGGAGTCTAATATGGTACTTGGAGAAGTGCTGAACGACCGCGGAAACTGGTCCGGTTATCTTCCGCACAGGCATCCGCAGCCGGAGACGTACCTGTTCAAATTCGACCGCCCGGAGGGATTCGGGGCAAGCTTCGTCGGAGATCAGGTATTCAAGAGCGTGAACAACAGCTTCTCTGCGATACCGGGCGGAGAACTCCATCCGCAGGCAGTCGCGCCGGGATTTCAGATGTACACCTGCTGGATGATCCGCCACATTGACGGCAATCCATGGCTGCAGACAGACCGCTGCGAGGATGAGAGATATACATGGATGCATGAGGCGAATTTCTAAGTGCTGCGTATCATAAA